>JAUVON010000048.1 GCA_030599175.1 Desulfobulbaceae bacterium
ATGAATGGTACCGGAAAGATGATGTCGGCCTACGCTAAATTGGAGCTGGATGGATTCACAGAAGCCATGCAGCAGATTTGCTTTGAGCAAAAATATACCAAACTGGCCCAGTATATAAAACGTCAGGCAGGGCTGCTTGAGATGGTGACCCATAACTACCCTAAGGCCATAGATGCCATCGAGCCTGAGTTTGGTTTTCATTTCGAAAAAGGTGAGCATCTACTTTTTGATGAAACCGATCGTTTTTTAATCTACCGTATAGCACCATCACTAAAAGAGATCGAAACCCGCTTTGACGCAAAACCAGTCCTGATTATCCCACCCTATGTACTGGGTGCTGATATTCTTGGTTTTTTGCCGGGAGAACAGCGCAGCTATGCACACTGTTTTGCCAACCAGGGTTTTCCCACCTATATTCGGGTTTTAAAAAATATTGATACCTCTCCAGCCATTCAGCTTATGACCGGAGAAGACGATGCCAGGGATACAGCCCGCTTTTGCAGGGCTATCATGAAAGAACATGGCAAACCTGTCACGTTAAACGGCTACTGCCAGGGAGGATTCAACTCTCTATGCAGTCTTCTGAGCGGTGAACTTGATGGCCTGGTGGATGCCTTTATAACCTGTGTGGCACCCATGGACGGCACCCGCAGCAAGGGTCTTGCCCGTTTTCTGGCACAATTGCCTCCACAGTTTAATGACCTGGCCTATGGCACCAAAATATTGCCCAACGGCAACAAGGTTGCCGACGGACAGCTTATGGGATGGGTTTATAAGCTGAAAAGTATAGAGCATGAAATTCCTGCAGCGGCATTTTTTCGTGATTTAACGATGTTTGCCCGCCAAACCGACGGTAACTTCACCGTAGGTAAAACCGCAGCTGCTATGAATTACTGGCTCAATAACGAGCGCTTTGACCTGCCGTTAGCAATTGCACAAATGAGCTTTTTATCCTATAATGAACCTATCACTGATGACGGTACCTTGCCGGTACAGTTGTTCGGTAGAAAGTTGAATTTGAAGCGTTTGCAGGAGAAGAAAATACCATGGCTGATTTGCTATGGTACCCACGACGATCTGGTAGAAAAGGAAACCGCACTGGCGCCCCTTGACTATATTGATGCCGAGGTAACACCCTTTCCAAAAGGGCATGTGGCCATTGCCACCTCCTGGTCCTCCCCAGACTCCGACTGCGCCTTGCACACACGGTTTGGTGACGGAAACTATCGCGGACCGGTTCTTTTTCATATGGATATGGACGCTGCCCTCGCTGAAAGCAACAAAAATGCGCCCAAAGTTGCAGGACAAAAAGCAACAACAGCCGCCAAGCCAAAAGCCAGAATTGCTAAGCAAAATCCTGTTAGAAAACCGACGTCAGCCCGAAAAACGAGTCCGGCCAAAAAGGTCACGCCCAAAGCGGCCCCTGCTAAGCCGATTCCCGGCAGTCGTAAAAAATAGTTGTTTTCATAATCATAACCGTATCAGGCTGCAATTTATCTACTCTGAACCAAGAGCATCGACCATGAGGGGGTTAAGCTGATGAACAGACAATTTTATGAATTCTGGGGTAACTTCTTCACCAATGTCGCCCAGGGCCAGAAACAGCTTGATGATATGTCTGCCTGGATGAAACAGGGCTTTAGCGGCACGAAACAGGGCTTTAGCAGCACTGATGATTTGACTGCACTGTTCCAGCGCTGTTATGGTTTGAAAGCACCTGAGCCCAGTGGTGCTCTGGATATACAGAGCTGGCAAAAAGCCATCGCCGACTTTCAACAGACTTTCGCTCAATTTGGTGAGCAATTGGGCTGGGTAACCCAGACCGAACACCAGCAAGTGCTTGATAAATGCTCAGCACTTGAAAAAAAGGTTCAACAGCAGGAAGTTACCATCACCCAGCTGCGTGATCTGCTGAACCAGGAGGGTCTTGGGCATACAGAGCTGTTTCAACATTTTAAAGGTGCTCTTGAAGATCAAAGCAGTCAGTTTCAGGAGCTGATGGAGAGTATCAGCAAGGCTGGTAAAGACAAGTCCTGAGTTAGAAGAAAATTATTTCGTAAAGGTACTTATCCATGCATTCTAAACAATCCGATATATTCGGATTGTAAAAAGGTGGAAAAATGTTAGAAATTAAAGGATCTGTGGCGGTGATCACCGGTGGCGCCAGCGGCATTGGCTTCACCCTGGCCAAACACTGGGTGCAGCGCGGTGGTAATGTGGTTATCGGGGATGTTGCCGCCGAAGCCCTGGACCGGGCCAAACAGGAACTGGGAACTGCTGCTACCACAATGCAGTGTGACGTCACCAATGAAGAGCAATGTGGTGCACTGGCGGATACTGCCATCGAAACATATGGCCAAATCAACCTGGTGGCACCTTTTGCCGGTATCATCATGGACGGCTTAATGGTATCCCCGGATCGGGAAACCGGCAAAGTCACGGGCAAGATGTCTCTGGACCAGTTTCAAAAAGTTATCGATATCAACCTGAGCGGTGTTTTCCTGACGGTACGGGAATGCAGCGAGCGAATGATCAACGAAGGTTGTCGAGGACTTATCTGCCTGATTTCCTCAACGGGTTCTCTTGGCACTGCCGGACAAATAAACTATGCATCCACCAAGGCTGCCATGTCGGTGATGCCCAAGGTAATTACAGCAGAATTTTTCCGACGGGGTCTGGCCGGGCGCATTCGCTGCGTGGCGGTAGCTCCCGGTTACGTTGGCACAGACATGGTTAAAGGCATGAACCAGAAAGCTCTGGATAAGATTGTCAGCCAGGTTCCCATCGGTCGCCTGGTGGAACCGGAAGAAGTGGCCATGCTGGTAGGTGATATCTATAAAAACGAAGCCTTAAGCGGTGACGTGTTTTTTATCCATGGCGGACTACGATTGGGCTCCAAAGGATAGATCGGCAAAAATGTATTCAGCCAAACAAGAAAAAAGGCCCTTCCATGAATGAAAAAAAAGAAGACCCATCTGGAATGACATCGATGGTCGATACCTGGTTAAAATCCCTGAGCGACCTGTTTGGGAACATGACTGCGCAACAGAATACCACTCAAGGGCAGCAACAACCATGGACAATGGCGAGTCAAGGAGCTAACCCCAAAGCCCAGGCGACAATGGACGCAGCTTTTCAAAACTGGCAATCCATGGCTAACGCCATGGCAGCACCAGAATCCATATCTGCACTCCTTAAAGGGAGCGGTGCCATGCCGGAAATGCTGCTCAAGCTGTCTCAGAACTCTTTGAATGGTTTTGGAGAAATGCAGCAGAGTATAATTGATCGCCTTAGCCGAATGGGTGCCACTGCAGAGGCTTATGAATTCCAGGATATCGATGAAAATATTTTCAGCACATGGACCGATATCTATGAAAAGGAATTTCAGCAATTCTTCCAGATACCACAACTGGGATTGATGCGCACCTATCAGGAAAAAGCCAATCAGGTGGCTGATAAATACAACCTGCTTCAATCCACTCTTGCTGAATTCTTAAATCTATTAGGCCTTCCGTTCAACCAGACAATGCAGGCAATGCAGGAAAAAGTTGGTGAAATGGCCGAGGAGGGAACACTTCCGGATGACAGCAAGGTCTATTACAACATGTGGGTTAAAGTACTTGAAGGTCGCTTTATGACCCTTTTTCAAACACCAGAATATGTCGAAACGCTGGCCAGGACGATCAATACCCTGGCCGATTTCTCAGCAGCCCGGGACTCCGCTCTCGAAGACCTGCTGGGCTCGCTTCCTGTCGCTAAAAGGAGTGATATGGATGATATGGCCCGTGAACTATATGAATTAAAAAAACGGTTTCGAATTCTAGAGAAAAAACTTAAAGAATAACCGCTCATGGTTTTTTGACCATCCTGACTGGTCATTTTCAATCTTCGGGAAGGGCAGGTGAGAATTACCTCACCAGAAACGACACCTGAAATAGTGTCCAGGAAGTTGTCCGAGAATAGGCATTTTATCCCGTTCATAAAGGGGGAGCGTATGACGCAAGCCAAAATTCCTGTGGATTTAATTCTGTCAAAACTGGCAGAAGAGGCGGAAAAGGTACAATCCCGTGCCGGCAAAGCATCGGAAGTGCTGTTGGAGGATTTGGACACCGCCATAGCCCAGACCCCGTATGAGGTAGTTTACCAGGAAGACCGGGTCAAACTGAAACATTACCTGCCCCGCACCAAAAGCCGTTATAAAACTCCCCTGCTGGTGACTTACGCCCTGATCAACCGGGAGACCATGCTGGACCTGCAGCCTGGCCGCAGCGTGGTCGAGCGGTTTCTCGACAGCGGCATTGATCTGTACATGATTGACTGGGGTTATCCCACACGAAAAGACCGTTTCCTTGGGTTTGATGATCATATCAACGGTTATATGGACAATATCATCGATTTCATCCGTGAGCGCCATAAAGTCGAAAAAGTTAACCTCATGGGTATC
The DNA here is from genome assembly GCA_030599175.1 of Desulfobulbaceae bacterium. GTDB lineage: Bacteria > Desulfobacterota > Desulfobulbia > Desulfobulbales > Desulfocapsaceae > Desulfomarina. The sequence goes on from JAUVON010000048.1 coordinate 4,445, forward strand.
TGCATGGGAGGAACTTTCAGCGTTATCTACTCCGCCCTGCACCCTGAAAAAATCAAAAACCTGGTCACCACGGTCACACCCACCAACTTTGATACGAAAAAGGGACTGCTGCACGTGTGGATGGAGAATATTGATGTCGACCGCGTGGTGGATACCTTCGGCAATCTGCCGGCCGACATGATGAACCTTGGCTTTCTGCTGCTCAATCCCGCCCGTTTGATGATCGATAAATACGTCGGCTTTATGGAGCACAATGATAATAAGCAGTTCGTAGAGAATTTCGTGCGTATGGAGAAATGGATTTTTGACAGCCCTGACTTGCCGGGAGAAGTTTTCCGCCAATTCATCAAGGACTGCTACCAGGGCAACAAGCTCTTGAAGAACCAGATGGAGGTCGGTGGACAACTGGTGAATCTCAAAAAGCTGACCATGCCGCTGCTCAATATCTATGGCAAATTCGATCATCTGGTGCCGCCTGAGGCCTGCGATCAGCTGGTTAACCACGTTGGTAGCAAGGACACCGAGGATATCTGCCTGGATACCGGACATATTGGCATATATGTAAGCTCAAAATACCAGAAAGAGTTTGCCCCCAAGATCGCCGGCTGGTTAAAGGATAGAGACCACATTCCCCCAAAAAGGGCGCCGCGAAAAAAAACCGCAGTTGGCAAAACAGCTGCGGCAGCGAAGAAACCGCGCAGGACAAAAATATCAAACAAGTAATTCACCCAGATCAGGAGGTACCCGATGACAAGGGATTCAGACTATTTTAAATCGTTTTGCAGGATCAGCAAAGCTTTCGGTACGGCGGTAACCAGGGAAAAGTTGCTGGACCTGATTGTCGACAATGCCATTACCTCGATGGAAGGCAAGGCCGCCTGCCTGTTCCTGGCAGATGAACGCCAGGATCTCTTTGTGCCCGTGGCACAGGCCGGCCTGTCGGACAAGTATCTCCATGCCAACCCCATCAAAGCACGCAAGATCGTAGCCGCTCTGGATAAAAAGGGTCACCTTGCTTTTCTCAACGCTACCAGTGACCCGCGCCTGGAAAACCACGAGGCAAAAAAAGCAGAGGGGATTGCGTCACTGCTCACAGTGCCGGTAAGAGTTGAAAGCCAGCTTATCGGTATATTGACGCTCTATACTGGTGTACAGCGTGAGTTTCAACAGGAAGAGATTGATTTTTTATGTGCTCTTGCGGACCAGGGCGGGATCGCCATCGAAAATAACCGGCTGCACCGGCGTATGCATAAAAACGCCATGCTGTTTCTGGAACTGTCGACAAATATCAATTCATCTCTGGATGTCCATGAGGTCCTTAACAACCTGACTGTCAATATCTGTGAGAAACTGGGCATGAGAGGGGCTGTTATTCGCCTTTTGGATGATGAGCAGGAAAAATTAAAACTTGTGGCGAGCCATGGGCTCAGCGAGGAATTTCTTGACAGGGCGCGCACCACGACCACGGAAACAGCCCAGAGCGCCTTAAAAGGTGAGACTACAATCATCAGTGACATCAGCACCGACAATCGTATAAGCTTCAAAACGGCCATGAAGGCAGAGGGCATAGTTTCCATGATCGTCACCCCCATAACGGTGCGTGAAAAGGTTATCGGGGTTATGCGCCTTTACAGCGACGTCCACCGGCAATACCCCGACGATGTTATGCTGATGGTGAAAGCGCTTGCCCATCAGGGCGGCCTGGCGATTCAGAACGCCTCAATGTTTCTGCAACTTGAGAAGGACAAGAAATCTCTGGAAGAAGATATCTGGAGCCATCGCTCCTGGTTTTAATGCCTTACTCCAGAACTTCTGCAATAAAAAACAAGAAATCGAGGAAGGTCGTTTAAAGATCGATCTATGCGCCACGTATCACAAAAACTTCAGCAATGGCTTGAAAATTATAACCGGCTCGTCAAAGAGTTGCTGGACAACGGATTCAAGCAAACGCCCACCAACGCAAGAGATGGACTTGCCAGACTGACGCAGGGGCTGGTGACAAAATGGCCGGAAATTCCATGGGTTCAGGATGACCTGGTGGACGCTCCCAATTTTTCAGTCCCGGTAAGAATTTATCACCCCGCTCCAGATTCACATCTACCTGTCCTGATTTATTATCACGGCGGAGGTCATATGGCAGGCAGTGTAACTGTCTACGACCCCATTTGCCGGAAAATTGCACTTTCATCCCAACATATTGTTGTATCCCCTGACTATCGACTGGCTCCCGAATGTCCCTACCCGGCAGGTGTCCAGGATGGCTACAATGTTGCTGAACGTATCTGGACCACACTTGATGGCCGGGGGCTTAAATATCAGCGCCAGCTTGCCATAGCCGGTGACAGTGGTGGAGGAGCCATCTGTGCCACCGTGGCTCACATGGCTCAGCATGCTGCCGGCATCGATATCCGTCGCCAGGCCTTGATTTATCCCGGCCTTGATTACACCATGAAATCAGCGTCCATGGAGGAAAATGGTACTGGGTATCTTTTGGAGAAAAAGAAAATAAGCTGGTTTTTTAGTAATTATTTCCAAATTGGAGAAAACCGCAGGAAGGCCTCTCCCCTGTATATGGATTTCACAGACAAGTTACCTCAAACGCTTATGATTACTGCTGAGTTTTGTCCTCTACGGGATGAGGGTTATGCTTATATGGAAAAGCTTAAATCAACGAACGTTCAAGTAGAACACCTTTATTTCAACGACATGATCCACGCATTCATAAACTTGGAAAATCTTGTACAGGAAGAGTGTGCAGCTGTTTACCGGAAAATCGGAGAATTTCTGAACTCGGAGTAAAGATCAAGTCAAACTATTTTTACGGTGCCATCCAGGTTGACCGATTTACAAGCACAACCAACCCCATTAAACCGTCAGGTTGAGTCAAGTAGAATGGCCGGTTTTTTTCGCAGGAAAATCGAATTTTCTGTTTCATAATTAAGGCTCCATTGCTATAGTGCCAGCCATGGAAAATACAAATAATACAAAACGGACCAAGTTCATTTTCGTGACCGGCGGTGTCCTCTCCTCTCTGGGTAAAGGACTGGCATCAGCCGCTATAGGTGCCCTGCTTGAAAGCCGGGGGCTGACTGTTACCTTTCAGAAACTCGACCCGTATATCAATGTTGACCCGGGAACCATGAATCCTTTCCAGCACGGGGAGGTTTATGTGACCGACGATGGAGCCGAGACTGATCTCGACATGGGGCACTACGAGCGTTACACAAGTGCTGTTATGGCCCAGAAAAACAACTATACCTCCGGTCGCATTTATTACTCTGTAATCATGAAGGAGAGGCGGGGGGAATATCTTGGTGGAACAGTGCAGGTCATCCCCCACATAACCGACGAGATAAAGGCTGCCGTGCTGCAACTTGACGGTAGTGCCGATGTTGCCATCATCGAAATCGGCGGTACAGTCGGTGATATTGAAGGGCTGCCATTTATTGAAGCGATTCGTCAGCTGCGGGGAGACCTTGGAAAAGAGCGCTCAATCTATATCCACCTCACCCTGGTACCCTACATAAAAACTGCCGGGGAGGTTAAAACCAAACCAACCCAACACTCTGTCAGAGAACTGCGGGCAGACGGTATTCAACCGGATATTCTGGTCTGCCGAACTGAAGTTCCCCTGGAAGACAGTCTGAAAGCAAAGCTTTCACTGTTCTGTAATGTCCCGCCGGATGCCGTTATCACCGCAATTGATGTTGATACCATCTATGAATTACCACTTTATTTACATAAAGAGGGATTGGACAACAAAATTCTTGAGCTGCTCAATATCTGGACAGGCCAACCCAATATACAACCATGGGAAGAGCTCGTTCATAAAATAAAAAACCCGAAAAAAAGTGTCACCATCGCCATTACCGGAAAATATGTGGATCTGACAGAATCCTACAAAAGCCTGCACGAAGCATTGGTACATGGTGGAATTGCCAACGAAACCAAGGTCAATCTGATCTATATCAGCGCCGAAAAACTTGAATCCCAAAACGCTGCAACCCTTCTGGAAGGGTGTGATGGCATCCTGGTTCCCGGCGGCTTTGGCAAAAGAGGGTCCGAGGGCAAAACTAAGGCGATCAGCTATGCCCGGGAAAATAACATCCCCTTCTTCGGCATCTGCCTGGGTATGCAGCTCGCGGTTGTAGAATTTGCCAGAGCCAAATTGAAACTGGCCAAAGCGAATTCCATAGAGATGGATGCAAAAACACCTGATCCGGTCATCTACCTGATCAAAGAATGGTTCGATTACAGAACCAACGAAATGCAGATTCGAGACGAAGAATCAGACCTTGGGGGCACGCTGCGTCTTGGTGCTTACCCCTGCGTACTGAAAAAAGATACCAGGGCTTCACAGGCCTACGATAACGTGGATGAGATTTCCGAACGTCATCGTCACCGCTATGAATTTAACAATGACTATCGTCAGCGGCTGGAAGAAAAAGGTCTTGTCATTTCCGGCGCTTCTCCGGACGACAACCTCGTTGAAATCGTTGAAATCGAGGATCACCCCTGGTTTCTCGGCTGCCAGTTTCATCCTGAATTCAAATCCAAACCGATGAAACCCCATCCACTCTTCAAGGATTTTATCGCTGCAGCACTCAAAAAAAAGCAGAAAGGAAAATAGATTACCAAGGGTATAATAAATATGCAGGAAATCTCCGTTTCTATTGAAACCCCTTCCGGCTCCCCGATTATAGTCGGCTCCGGCCAGCCGCTCCTGCTCATTGGTGGCCCCTGCGCTCTTGAATCAGAAGATCTGGCCCGTAAAGTTGCCGCAACAATGCAGGAAATTTGTGGGCGACTTGGAATATCGTATGTTTTCAAGGCATCATTTGATAAGGCCAACCGAACCTCACTCTCTTCCTATCGTGGTCCAGGTCTGGAGGAGGGGTTGGCAACTCTTGCAAAAATCAGACGGGAACTACAGGTTCCTGTTATATCTGACGTACACGCTACAAGCCAGGTAAAAGCAGCCGCTGAGGTACTGGATATTATCCAGATTCCCGCATTTCTCTGCCGCCAGACCGATCTCCTTACCGCAGCAGCACGAACAGGAAAAGTTGTTAATGTAAAAAAAGGACAGTTTGTCTCACCCTGGGATATGAAAAATGTTGTTGATAAAATACGAGGCTGTGGAGGTAAAAACCTGATGCTGGTTGAGCGGGGTGCAAGCTTTGGTTATAATAATCTTGTAGTTGACATGCGCTCTCTGCCGATCATGAGATCCTTTGGCTGCCCCGTTATTTTTGATGGAACCCACTCTGTTCAACTCCCTGGTGGATCCGGAGGAGTTTCAGGTGGACAGCGTGAATTCATTGAACCTCTTGCCAAAGCTGCAGCCGCTGTCGGAGTTGACGGGCTGTTCATGGAAATTCACCCGGATCCGGACAAGGCCCTCTGCGATGGCCCTAACTCCATCCCCCTTGACGATATCGAAAAGTTACTGAAAAAAATCATCCGTATTCATTCTATTACCGACTAATTATGTCTCACTCCTGTTCTTTACCTCCCCCCTTCAACAGACAACAGGCCCTGACAAGGGGCAAGGATATCAAACTTCTCCTCCTTGATGTCGACGGGGTACTCACTGATGGCCAGCTCCTCTACACCGGCAGCAGTGAAGAAAGTAAATCGTTTCATACCCAGGACGGTTTTGGTATCCGTCTTATGCATGAGGCCGGGATAGATGTAGGAGTGATAACTGCCAGAACATCGGAAGTGGTTCAGCGACGGGCAGCAGAGTTGAAAATGCGCTATATCTACCAGGGTACCGCCAACAAAAATAGCGCCTTTACGGAAATCATTTCTGACTCAGGCTTGCAGCCTTTCGAGGTTGCCTATATGGGTGACGACTGGCTTGATCTTGTTCTCCTGCAACAAGTCGGCCTGGCGGTCACTCCAGCAAACGGTGTAATTGAGGTGAAGGAAATTGCCCATTACGTTACAAAACGTAAGGGCGGGTATGGGGCTGTCCGTGAATGCTGTGACCTGATTCTGGAGGCCCGGAACCTGCTCACTGATCTCCTGCAGAAATATAAGATCAGATGAAACTGCACCGTAACACAGTATGGCTCATACCACTTATTTTGATCCTCACCTTTCCCCTCTGGCGTATTCCACTTGGCGCTTTTCTCGTTCCCAAAAATGGCCTTGGCCAAAAAATGACCTCCGGGAAAACCGCCAGCCGAAATTTCAGTATGGATACGGTCAAGATCCTGCAAAACCAGGAGGGTCAAAAAACCGCACTTATCCGAGCCCGATCCGCCCGTACAAATGAGGATGCTGAAATCTTTATTCTTGAAACCGTCGATGCGGATATTTTTGATGCAGACGGCAACAAGACCCACATTGTTTCGAAAACAGGAAAATACAATGTTGCCACAAAGATCCTGACACTTATTGATGAGGTGGTGGTCAACAAAACCCACGATGAGCAGTTTCTCTACACCGACCTGCTTTATTATGACAGTGATAGACGAACCGTGAACTGTCCGGGAAAGACAAGGCTGGTTGGCAAGGGTGTGAAAGTCAACGGAGGAAGCCTTGATTACGATATAGAAACCTCACGATACGACATTGGCGGCAGGGTCCATGTGGTACTCGATGGGTTTACTGAATCCGCCGGCACTCCAGTACCTCAAACTGTAAACCCATGACCTGCCACCGTATATTGACATCCCACAGCAATATGCCAAACCGGCTCTTCTTCCCCTTCTGACTTGCCGGCCTTGGATCCTGCCGAATCATTTCTTCTATGAGCAGTTGTATATTTCTCCCCGTTTCCTGTTCATAACTTGTACAAAATTGCAGCGCTTGTTCACTGAAATTCAGCTTGATCCGGGGCTTATCAATTTTTGTATAACCACTTGTTGCTCCCGCAATGGAGTCACTGAAGGGAACGTAGGGTTTAATATCCAGCACAGGCGTCTGATCGAGAAAGTCAACCCCGGAGAGTTCAAGGAAGTATCTCTTTTTTTCCCTTCTTATATCGACAAGTTTTACGGCCGACATACCCATATGATTTGGTCTATGGGGACTGCGAGTGGCAAAAATTCCTACCCGCTTTTTGCCTCCAAGCCAGGGGGGGCGCACTGTCGGTCTCCACCCCTCCTCTACCGTCCGGTGAAAAAGAAAATGCACCCAGATATGTGAAAAAACGTCTAATCCACGAACCATCTCCTCCCTGTTAAAAGGTGGCAGCAATTCAAGAGTTGCGGTAGCGGATTTCACCATCCCCGATTGACGGGGAATGCCGAACTTCTCTGTAAAACAGGAATGGATAAGACCAATCGGTCGTACGATAATAGTCTCCATCACTTTATTTCTCCTTTTCATAAAAG
>JAUVON010000427.1 GCA_030599175.1 Desulfobulbaceae bacterium
ACTTTACATTAGACTACCGGGACAAATGTGGTGCAAATCGGGAGTTACCTTGTTTTGCCGAGGTACGAATAGATATGGATGATGTGAGCCCCATGCTCGTAAACAATCTTGACGTCCATGTTATCAATTCCTGTAACCTTCACTGTCACGGCTGTAATCATTTGGCGAATTATGGCTATGGCGGACCATTTAAGGTAGAAGAACTCGTCGATTGGATGAAACCATGGAAGGATAGGCTCTATTTTAAAAGAATCTCTCTATTAGGTGGAGAGCCTCTCCTGAATCCATACTTGAAAGATATCTGTATTGCCTACAGGAGGCTTTTTTCTCAGAAGGAAACCAAACTCCGCATCATCACGAACGGAATATTGATAACAAAATGTCCCTGGCTAAAGGAACTGATTCAAGAATACCATGTTCATATTCAAGTATCCTTGCATGTGTTCACGGGAAAGACAAAGAACGAAAAATTAATCAATCAAGTAAAGGAAGGAATGGCTCTTCTGGAGAAGTGGGCTGGTGATACGGTCCGACCGCCTGAATCCAGCTGGGGCCCCTATGTTGAAGCGAAACAAAAGTTAAATTTTCAGGTTTTCTATCAGGGGGCAGGAACTCATATAAAACCGTTTCAACATGATGATATTACCGAGAGCAAGAAACACTGTGCCTGCAAAACACTGCAGCTCTATAAATCAAACTTATATAAATGCGCTCCCATAGCCTACATTGGCGATATACTGGAAAAATTTGGAATGGAAAATGATCCGGATTGGAAGCCTTACCTGAACTATGAACCGCTTACACCCGATTGCTCGGATGATGAACTAGAAAATTTTATGAAAAATCAACCGCAGCCAGAGTGGACCTGCAAAATGTGCCCCCCCTATGCGAATGTCATTCTCTCAGACGAAAGAGAAATATCCCAGGAAGCAATTGAGTCATAAAAGCCCGTATTTTCAAGGTCGGTGAAAACATGTCTTTTGAAAACCGGTATACCTGAAGATGCCAGCTTCTGTGACATGGTCGATTTGTTCAAGCAGATGAAAGGAACGACAGAGAAATGATTCAGGTTAAGCAGCAGCCAAAGAAAGAATCCCTGGACGACTACTGTCCACCGACTGAGGAGAAGTTTCCGATATTTCTGTTGGGTACCGGTAGATGTGGGAGCACTCTCCTGCAAAAAATCCTCAATAGTGTTGATAATGCCATGATTTATGGGGAGCATGGCGGTTTTTTAATACAGATAGCGGCAGCTTATTTTCTCAATCTTGAAGACAAAATGATCGAAAAATACATAATGAGTCAGAATGTTGCTGGAAAAGAGCCGATCTCTGTTTTTGAGACCTTAAAGAATCCACAACTGTGGAGTGCCTGGACGAATTGGTACAATCAAGAAACAGTAAAAAACAATTTTCGAGATTTCATCGAGTCTTTTTTCAATCCTATTTCTCTAGAGCAAAAGGTGCATTGGGGATTTAAGGAGATAAGGTATGGACTAAATGATCGCGTGCCAGAAATGCTCGCTGATCTTTATCCGGATGGAAGATTTGTTTTTATTGTTCGTCATCCCGTTGACGTTGTTGCAAGTAAGATATCAGCCCGGGCGAGTGACGGCATAGAGGCTGACGCCCACACCTGGGTAGCACAAAACACCTATTTTTTGGATTTTTGCAGGGAAAATTCAGAGAGAAGCAGAATTGTCCATTATGAGGAGCTAATTGGTAATAATAGTCAACAGTTAAGCCAGCTCTTTGACTGGCTGGGTTTTGCTTTGACAGATGAGCAAAGGGATATAATTGAGACAACAAAACC
>JAUVON010000396.1 GCA_030599175.1 Desulfobulbaceae bacterium
GAGAACTCAAAGAGAGGTCTCATCAGCTGACTGCCCTTTACTGTGGCCAGGTTGATATCGGCCGGATTAATTTCAGGAAGGGAGAGGAAGTAGTCTACGTTTGCAGACTGAACCAACTTCAATTCCTCATCGTTTGTTATCATTTCAAGGGCTTTGTTCTTTGCAGGGCATACACTGACACACAGCGTACAGCCACAGCAGTCTTCCGTGAAAATCTGCAGGGTGAACTGCTGTCCCTTAAAGGCTTTACCGATAGCATCCTTAGCCAGGAAGCTTTCCGGCGCATCTTTTATTTCGGGGACAATCTTGATACGGTTTGCAGCATGAGGGCAGACAAGCGCACATTGTCCACACTGGATGCAGTTCTCAGGCAGCCATTTAGGTACGGAAACAGCGATATTTCTTTTCTCATACTGGGTGGTTGCAGTGGGCCATGTACCGTCATCCGGTATCTGTGAAACCTTCAGTTCGGTTCCCTTGCCTTCGATGATCTTTGCGGTTACTTCTTTCACGAAGTCAGTGGCATGGTCGGGTACAGTAGGGGGCATCTCGTGGCCATCAATTTTGTCACTGAGAGACACCTTTACAATGTTTTTGATTGCACCATCAACGGCATCGTAGTTCATCTGCACAACCTTGTCGCCTTTTTTGCCGTAGGTCTTTTTGATAGCGTTTTTGATTGCATCAATAGCCTCTTCCTGGGTCAGGATGCCTGAGATCAGGAAGAATGCAGTCTGCATGATCATGTTGATACGGGCACCCAATCCTAATGCAAGCCCTAAAGAGATAGCATCTATGATATAGAACTTAGCCTTTTTGGTGATAAGATCCTGTTGAACCTGTTTGGGCAGATGCTCCCATACAGTATCTTTGTCAAAATTAGTGGTGAGCAGGAAAGTGCCGCTGTCTTCAAGATTACAGAGCATATCAACCTGATCCAGGAAGGTAAAGTTATGGCAGGCGATGAAGTTTGCCTTGTTGATCAGATAGGGAGCGACCACAGGGTTCTTGCCAAATCGCAGATGGCTTGTGGTGATGGAACCCGATTTTTTGGAATCATAAACAAAATATCCCTGGGCGGAGTTGTCGGTTTCGGTGCCGATAATTTTAATAGTATTTTTATTTGCACCCACTGTACCGTCAGAACCAAGCCCGTAAAACATTGCCCGGTAAACATCATCACCTTCAATATTGAACAAAGAGTCATAGTCAAGACTGGTAAAGGTTACGTCGTCGTGTGGACCTACGCAGAATTTATGTTTAGGTGCCATGGAACCCATGTTATCAAAAACAGACTTGACCATGGCAGGGGTAAACTCTGCTGAACCGAGGCCGTATCGTCCGGCAAGGATGATCGGCAGGTAGGCGGAACTGTTGGTCTCAACTGCCTCACCAATTGCCGTACGAACGTCGAGGTAGAGTGGATCTCCGGGTGCACCCGGCTCTTTTGTTCTGTCAAGAACAGTAATTCGTTCAACAGTGGAGGGCAGGGCGTTTACCATGGCCGCGCAGTCAAATGGTCGGTAGAGACGAACTATAACCATACCGACCTTTTCACCCTGAGAAACGAGGTAGTCAATGGTGGCGGCAACAGTCTCACAACCTGAGGCCATCATAACGACAACATTTTCAGCGTCGGGAGCTCCGTGGTAATCAAAAAGATGATATTGGCGGCCGGTAACGGCAGCAAACTTGTTCATGGTTTCCTGCATTATTGCAGGAACCGCATTGTAATATTTATTGACTGTTTCCCGTCCGGTAAAGTATACATCCGGGTTTTGGGCTGTACCTCTGATAGTTGGGTGATCGGGAGTGAGAGCTCTTTTCCTGTGCTCGAAAATGAACTCTTCGTCGACCACGGCACGCATATCGTCCTGGGTAAGCTCTTCAATTTTCTGGATCTCGTGGGAGGTACGGAACCCGTCAAAAAAATGAATAAAGGGGATGCGGGATGCCAGGGAGGCCTGGGTCGCAATGAGTGACATATCCATTGCTTCCTGAACATTTTGGGAGCCGAGTATACCCCAGCCGGTCTGTCTTACAGAGTATACATCTGAATGGTCGCCGAAAATTGAAAGCCCCTGACAGGCAATTGCCCGCGCAGTAACATGAAAAACAGTAGGGGTCAGTTCACCGGCAATTTTATACATGTTGGGGATCATCAACAGCAGCCCCTGAGACGCGGTAAAAGTAGTACAGAGGGCACCTGTTGCCAGCGAGCCGTGTATGGAACCGGCAACGCCTGCTTCAGACTGCATCTGGTTAACTATGGGGGTTGTTCCCCAGATATTTTTCTGCAGGGAGGCGGATTTCATATCCGCTTCTGCAGCCAGCGGAGTTGATGGAGTAATGGGATAGAGTGTAATTATTTCACTGGTTGCATAAGCGACATGGGTGCACGCCTGGTTGCCGTCAATCGTAACCATTTTTCGTGACATGATTTGATCTCCTTTATGGTGACTGTTAATTCCTTCTTTTTGATAAGTAAGAAATGATTTCTATGGTAGTAAGAGGCAAGTGTTGGTATGTAAGCAATATCGGGTGATAATAGTACAAGATAGACCGAATTACAACTAATACAGAGATATTTTTATGGCCTGTAAAACAGGCTACTTAGGCTCTTATAAATAATGAA
>JAUVON010000147.1 GCA_030599175.1 Desulfobulbaceae bacterium
AATTTTTCGTTTTCTCCGCTGGAAAGAGAATCAAGCGTATGTGCTGTCTTCTTGGAAAGCACTGTCGCAGAAATATAATCTCTCGTTTGCATAGACTTGGTCTCCCGCTTTCGTATTTAGCACCTTACTCCAAAACCCTTTCTCTCATTTCAGTACCCCTTGAGGGATATCAGGACAATAATGCATATAATAATCGGATTTTTCAACTAGGTCAATGTCTTTGTCAACAGGCGCTCGCGCCAATCTCGTTGTAGACACTAATTTGATGCTCAGAGGTTGGATAACTTCTTTTGAACGACAAAAAAGGCTTACGAAATTGCTCGTAAGCCTTTGAATTTACTCATGGTGACCCCAAGGGGACTCGAACCCCTGTTCCCGGCGTGAGAGGCCGGTGTCCTAGACCACTAGACGATGGGGCCAATGTGGAAGTTTTATAACTAACGGTTTGGACATTGTCAACATTTTGTTTTAAGCCTGATCCTTTCTGCCATGTCCAATGAGATAGGTGAAAACGAACAGCTATGTTCTGTCTTTTTTCCAATGGAGGCTGCGAAAAACAAGCAAGCATTAAGCAACCATCTGCTCTTTTCAAAAGAAGACTGCTGGTGTGTGGCGGTGTAAGAGAGAAATAAACGCTGAGAATTGAGCAGGAAAACATGGAAAAAGCAGTAGGCCACCTTGAATATGGTCATTTCAATGCTATAATATAAGCGCACAGGCATAGAATCCAAGATGATTGGATGTTGACCTGCTTGATTTTCATGGGAAGGGGCATTTAAAAATTGACTTTTATCGTTGGACAAATTATAAATACCATCTTCTGAAAAATACAATATGCTTGCGAGATCTTCCTCGCCGGCTTTTTTTTTGTCAAAAAAACACTGAGAGTATATTCCAGTTTTTTACAAGACTATCTGATGGTCTGTGTAAATATCACTGTACAGGATAGTCTCTAAAATTCAATTAATGGAGTGGTTCACAGGTGCTACCTGAACTTAAAGAGAGCCTTCTGAAAGCAGGAAAAGAAGAAGGTTGTATAAGCTTTGATACTTTAAACGAACTATTGCCAGCTGAGATAAATGACCCCAATGCGATTGAAAATATCTTTAATTTTCTTGGTGCCCACTCAATAGAAATAGTTACAGTAGAAAAAAATGGGGAAAAACGCACTCTCTCCGGGGAGCTCTGGGTAAAGAAAGAGGAAAAAGGAGACGGTCTCGGTGATGACGAGGAGATTCCTGCAAAGGAAGAGGATTCCCATGAAGGTGAGGAGACCACTACTACTTATCTTAGAGAGATGGGCAAGTTCGATCTTCTGACTCCGGAAGAAGAGGCAAAGTACTCCAAGACAATCCGCCAGGGCTTTGATTCCATCATCAAAGCGATTCGAGAGGATGTATCTAAGAGTCAAGAGGTTGAGATACTGTGCGAGCGGATAGCTCTGTGGGAAAAAAGGGATCCTACCCTTAAACCGAAGAAACAGCAGCTCAATTTTATGCGGTACAGTGTAATAAGTGCTGCAAAAAAATACCCTGACAGGCGTGATCTTTTCGAACTCCAGGCCAAACTTGAGGCCTACAGCCGATCTATAGAAGTGGCAAAGGATACAATGATCAGGGCTAATCTGAGGCTGGTCGTCTCCATTGCTAAACGATATATGCATCAGGGTTTGACCCTGGCTGACCTGATTCAGGAAGGGAACCTTGGCCTGATGCGTGCGGTATTTCGTTTTGATTATACAAAAGGGAATAAGTTTTCCACTTATGCAAGCTGGTGGATTCGCCAGGCGATTACCAGGGCCATTCTTGATAAGACTCGGACAATTAGACTACCTGTTCATTTTCTGGAACTCAGGAGTCAGTTTTTCAAAGCGTTTTATGCTCTATTTAAAGAACTGGGTCGGGAACCAACTCCTCTGGAGATTTCAAAATCGACCAATCTGCCGATGGATAAAATCCTGTCCATTCTGGAAGCCTCGAGGGAACCGATATCTCTTGAAACGCCTGTAGGAGATGATGATTCCACCCTGGGAGATTTTCTTGAGAATCAAGAGTCTCAATCACCATATGATGCTGTGCAGACAAGGGAGTTGTCCGGCCGTGTCAAAGATATTCTCAGGACTCTCACTGAAAGGGAAGAGAAAATTATTCGTCTTCGGTTTGGTATCGGTGAAAAAGCGGAGTATACCCTGGAGGAAATTGGCAAGAGATTTAATGTTTCCAGGGAGAGAATTCGCCAGATTGAGAAAAAGGCTTTGAACAGACTGCGTCATTCCAGCCGCAGAGAAAAACTCAAATTTTTTATTGATTGATACTGTGTTGTTTTCATAGTAAGCCGGGTTAACAGCCCGGCTTTTCTGTTATAGTGGTAAATATCTTTTGGATGTGGCTTCAGGAATTCTTTTTCAGGTAACTTGAGGAACAGTTTTAATGAAACAGTCAAAAGAACCGATTGTAAAAATAGGTATGGTTAATTTCCTTATTACTGCACCTATTTACGAAACATGGAAGCGTACTGTTTTACAAACGAACTGGGAGTTGGTGGAGGGCTCTCCGAGAGCGCTCAATAAACAACTTGATGAAGGAGAACTTGATCTGGGTCTTGTGTCCAGCTTTGAGTATGGTCTCCATTCAGATAAATACAAAATATTATCCGGACTGTCTATGAGTGCTACCGGATCAGTGGATGATGCCGGTTCTGTCTTTCTATTTTCTCACGTCCCCCTTGCTCAACTTGATCAGGCCGAAGTTCTTTTATGCTCACAATCAGATACTTGCATTGGCCTAGTCAAGATCATTCTCGAAGAGTTTATCGGAGTTTTTCCTGTCTATACATCGGGGGATGTTTCTACTGTTCAGGCGGAAAAATTTAAAGCTGTTCTTGCCATTGGAGATGATGCACTGAGGATGGTGGCAAAATCGACATATCTGTATCAGTTTGATCTTGCCGATATCTGGAACCGGGAAACCGGGCTGCCGTTTGTCTTTGCCGTCTGTGCGGTTCGTGAAAAATTCTGTCTGAAAAACAGGGAAATTCTTGATGAGATCCATAAAGAATTATTGCGTTGCAGGGATGAGGGTGTGAATGCATTGAAAGAGATCTGTACTATAACTGCACCCCGTATTCCAATGTCGGTGTCAAACTGCTGTAATTATCTGAAGACAATCGAATATGATTTAAGTGATCAGAAGCAGAAGGCGCTGATTACCTTTTTTGATTTTCTGATCAAGCGCGGGGATATTGGAGAAAATGCATTGCCATTAAAGATTTATTCGAACCTGCTTTAGGAGCTTGTCCGAGGGCTAGGAGGCTGTCCGAGAATGCATTTCCCCTCAACTCTTCGTTATTTTCAAAAAAATAATGCTCGTAATATCACTTATATGACTGTGCTTATTTTTTCGAAAAACCTTGATTTGAGAAAAAATGCTTATTCTCGGACAGCCTCCTAGCTGGTGAAAGTAATGATGTTGAAACAAGTTTTTGCCGGTTTCCTGTTTTTGTGCTTTACTTTTTCTTACCCTTTAAGCGTTTCAGGAGAAGATGTAACCTCAACGAACAGAGCTCAAAATATTCCTTATGGAGTTATTGATCCTGATCTGATAGCCATAGGGTATCCGGTAAAGGAAATCCTGGAATATGATGTCTACTGGAATGCAGGCATTAAAATCGGGCAACTGCATCTTGAGATAAGTGAACTGAAAGAACTGCAGGAGAGTTTTGAAATTAAGGCGTCTGTTACCACCAAGGGTGGAGCCATCAACCTTATTTATCCTGTAAAAGATACCCATATAACCCATGTACGTGGAGATAAAAGACTTCCCTACAGGTACGAGGTCTGGCAGAAAGAGGGATATAATTATGAGGCCCATCGGTTGACCGAATATGACCAGAAAACAGGTGAAATCAGTAGATGGAAAAATGGCAAACCTCGAGATGGATATAAAGCAAAAGGAGAAATTAATAATGAATTTTCTTCCTTTTTTAACAGTCGTCTAATGGTAAGTAAGGTCGGAGAGCAGATCATTGTGCCGACCTTTGCCGACAAGAGGCAGGTTGAAGTGGTTGTTAACACGGTTGCTGAAAAAATATTGAAAAAAACTATTCTCGGGTCTGTTGCAACTCTTGAGGTTATGCCGGTTATGACCTTTAAAGGTCTCTATGATAAAAAAGGTGCTACTGTTATCTGGTATACTGCTGATGAATGCAGAGTGCCTGTTCTTATAAACTCTAAAATTGTAATCGGATCCCTTACTGCTAAGCTGGCTGCTTACGAAAACTCTGCCTGCACCCGTTATGAAACTGTTCAAAGAAAATAAACTTGTAAAAACCGCAGTTTCGATGGATAAGTAAAAAGCTTCATATTGGAGGCGTGCAATATTTCTATTATTTCTGCGTACATACGGTACGTCGTAATGATAGAAATATTGTAACAACGAACCAGGTAAGCGAGCCTGCGAGACTCCGGATGAAGACTTTTTACGACGCCATCAAAGAAAGAAAAAGTGATTGTATCGCACAAGGTCACGCCTGTAGCGATGCTGAGGAGTAACAAATGCTTGAACCTGTAACTACCACAAATTTTCCTGAGCTGAATCTCCTGCACAGGGGTAAAGTGCGGGACATGTATGGAATTCCCGGTCATGATGACAAACTGCTCATGGTGGCAACCGATCGTATATCAGCCTATGATGTTGTTATGGACGATGCTATTCCGGGAAAGGGTGCGGTGTTGACAGAGTTGTCACTGTTCTGGTTTAACTTGCTCGGGGATATTGTTGAGAATCATCTGATTACTGCTAATGTAGAAGAATACCCTGAGGTGTGCAGGCAGTATGATGACCAACTTACAGGCCGTTCTATGCTGGTCAAAAAAACCAGGCCCCTCACCATTGAGTGCATCGTCCGGGGGTATATCTCAGGTTCTTTCTGGAGTGCTTATAAAAAGAACAGCGTCGTCTGTGGATTTCAATTACCGGAAGGGATGCTTGAGTCAGAAAAGTTTCCAGAACCACTTTTTACACCATCAACAAAAGCTGAGATCGGAGATCATGATGAAAATATCTCCCTTGAGCAGATGGAGGCGATAGTCGGCCCTGAAAAAACGAAGGAAATTTCTGCTATCAGCAGGGCTTTGTATCAAAAGGCCGCCGACTACGCGAGAACAAAAGGAATTATTATTGCTGATACAAAATTTGAGCTTGGGGAAGTGGATGGTAAGTTGATATTGATAGATGAGGTGCTCACGCCTGATTCTTCCCGTTTCTGGCCTGAAGATAAATATGGGGTCGGCAGAACACAGCCCAGTTTTGATAAACAGTACTTACGTGATTATCTCTCTCGCCTCGACTGGGACAAAACGCCGCCTCCACCTGCGTTGCCGGATGAAATTATAGCGAAAACAAGAGAGAGGTATGAGGAAGCTGTAAGGAAAATTACTAAGGATTAATTGTTTTGGAGACTGGTTGAGTATATAACTGGAGAGTTGAATCCAGTGACTGGTCTTTAAATTCATATCCTGCTTCCAGCAGTACTTTTGGTATAGCCCTGGTGGAACTGAGAAGCATTTCGTCCGCCATCTGACCAAAAATAGTTTTTACAAGAAGTGAAGGGAGACGGAAAAAAGTTGGACGATTTAATGTTTTTCCAAGAGACTGAGTAAGACTTTTATTGGTAGCTGGAGTTGGGCTGACAATATTGACCGGCCCTTGTATAGTGTCATTTTTGATGATAAATTCTACAATATCAACTAGATCACCGATGCTTATCCAGCTGATATATTGATTTCCCCCGCCGATGATACCTCCCAGCCCTGCCTTAAACGGGGGGATCATTTTGTGAAGTGCCCCACCTTTAGGACTAAGCACCATACCAAAACGAAGATTGACTACTCTTACCCCCATGGAGGTCAGGCGCCGGGTCTCTTTTTCCCACTGGTCACAAACCTCAGCCAGGAATCCTATACCCAGGGAGCTGCTTTCGTCCAGGATCTCATCGCCTCGACTGCCGTAGTAGCCGACAGCAGAGGCACATAAAAAAACTTTCGGTTTACTGGCCAGATGTGAGATATAGTCAACCAGCTCTCTTGTGCCGTTTACTCTGCTGTTTAAAATGAGACGTTTTTTGGCAGAGGTCCATCTGCCCTGGGCTACATTTTCACCTGCAAGGTGTATGATTGCATTAAAATCCGGTGAATTGGCCGATTCGATAGATTGTGTCAACCAGAAATTGCCATGTTCATCCGTGATGTTTCTTCGCAGAGATTGGATAGAATGACCGTTTTTGAAGAGTGATGCGACCAGGGCATTTCCCACAAGGCCAGAGCTGCCGGTTATCAGTGTTTTCATAGTATTTTCCTACTTACTGTCTAATTTAGTTCTGTTTTTTCCTGTATGGGCAGTTAAACAGGTGGTTTTTTTCGGGAATATATAAAATGCTGCATTGCCATCAGTGGATGTTTCAAGGCCATCTTTGGGCCGGCATACCGCATTATATCGATAACCTTTTTTTGCATATCCTTTTTGTAACAGTGAACCACACATTTACCACAGGTCGGTTTTTTATCCTGGAATGGGCAGCATAATAGCCTATCCCTGGAATATTCGACAAGTTCACTGCATTCATTACAAATCATATCCTCTGTTTTATGATGCTCCCTGCAATAGAGTCTTACCATAGCTTTTATCGTATTAAACTCTCTTTGAAGTCGGGATGTGAGAGGAATAAAAGGTGATTGATCGAGCTGCAATATTATTTCATCACAGACTTGATCCTGGGTATGGGATGAGGTTTTAACGGTAAAATCGGCATACTTTTTATAAAGGATTGATCGTTCGTCAAACAGATCTTGAAAAGACTGGTCAGGCCTCTTTGCGAGTCCCCGGGTTTCGTAATTATGAATTCGGGATTTCAGGGTTGGAAGATCGGCATGCAAAAAGATACTAATACC
>JAUVON010000361.1 GCA_030599175.1 Desulfobulbaceae bacterium
ATAGACACCAGTATTGCCGAAGAAGGTGCCTGCAGGATCGAACACTCCGCTCCACCTGAAATTATTGCCAGAATGATCAGTTTTACTGAATTTATCAAGGTATGCCCCAGGGGAGGAGATGATTTGATTGAGGGCTTTGCCGAATATTGTGCCAAAGGGAAACAGGGTGAAAAATGCGACAGCTGCGTCTCCAGCTGCCTTGAACCGGCACCTGAGGAAAAGTAACTCGCCCCATTCCATCAAGGACCAGCTTTTTTTATCAGCTGCTCAATCTCTCCATCCTCCGGAAACCTCTTCAATTTCTTTTTTGAAAAGAGTAATTCTCCGTCGACAACTACTTCAAAAACACCACCCGACGAAGCTATCAACCCAGTTTCCGCACCAAGATCCTTTTTCAGTTCTTCCCCCAGACTGGAGGCACGTGGTTCATAATTTCACTTAGTACAATATTCAATAGAAATTTCCATAGCATCTTCCTGATTTAAAATTTATTATTAAGCGTGGTGCAGGCAGGATCCATCCTGTTTCTCATTTGCAGCCAACACTATTCATTTTTCAGAGACATCGCAATCACAAACCGGGATATAATGTCACCCAAGGAAAACCAATCTACACTTTTCTCAATTCTGGAAGACCTGAACAGAAATGAAAAAATCTACCTTTCTCCATATGCCACCTGCAGTGGTTCAGGCATAAGGAGATATCCTGAAAAGAAAAAAGGATACCGCCAGCAATTTGCCCTGGACGCTGATCGCATCCTCCACTCCCGTGCCTATATGCGATATATCGACAAGACTCAGGTATTTTGCCTCGTCGATAACGATCACATAACCCATAGAGTCCTCCATGTTCAGCTTGTCGCCCGCATTGCCAGAACAATTGGCCGTTTTCTGCGCCTTAACGAAGACCTGATAGAGGCAATCGCTCTGGGCCACGATATCGGGCACCCTCCTTTTGGCCATGATGGAGAAAGCTTCCTTGCGGCATTGAGTGTAGAGCACAACCTGCCGCCTTTTCAGCATAATATTCAATCCGTACGTTTTCTTGACAAACTCGAGCGAAAGGGAAAAGGCTGGAATCTGACCCTGCAGGTATTAGACGGCATTCTCTGCCATGATGGTGAAGTGCATTCAAGGCAGCTTAAGCCACATAGGATAACCAGCTTCAAGGATTTTGATCGGCGGTTAAATGCAAAAGAACAGGATCCACAACTCTCAATTCTGCCATCTACACCCGAGGGATGTGTTGTTCGCCTTGCGGACACAATCGCATACATCGGCAAAGACATTGAAGACGCGATCATCCTGAAACTTATAAAACGTGAAGATATTCCCAAGACCTGCCAGAAAATATTGGGCACAACCAATGGGACAATAGTATTTAATCTTGTTACTGACCTTATTAAAAACAGCAGTCTTACTGCTCCTGAAAAAATCACAATCGGCTTCAGCGACCGAGTGTCCAGTGTTTTACATGAACTAAAGAAATTCAACTATGAAAGAATATACCTGGCACCTGCAACCAAAAAAAATATCCCGCTGATCCGTGACTGTTACCATAAACTTTTTGGTTTTTACCTTGATTGCCTGACAAACAAACCGGAACTGCTGCCTGAAGGGGTGGATTTAATGAACGATGTGGTATCCCTCTACCACGGCCCACATAGTAAAGAACAAAAAGTGCTGGATTTCATGGCCGGTATGACCGACGACTATTTCCTCACACAGGCCAGGACAATTGGCTGTACCGTACCAAAAACATGGTAACATTCCACCCTGTTCACAGATTCCAGACCACACTAACCAGAGGATTTGACATCCCGTCTCCAGATTGCCATTGCCGGTTGTTCCGATCACGCCAAAGACAAAGGCTGTCAGGAAATTGGCAGAAAGCGTTCTGCCATACGCTCGCCGAGCAAAATCAAGGCTACCATAGCTAGAATTCCCTGCGATGAGCGCTTCAGAGCAGGAAATCAGCTGCACAGGAACAGCAAATCTTTACTCCCCTTTGGCTCAAGCACAAAAATTTGTGACTGCAGTTGCTGAAGTATCTGAAGTTCACAGTTTCGATCCTGAAGTTTACCCCAAATTTCCCCCGGACATTGACACTAAGACTTTCTAATGGTAAGGAGAGTCATCAAATCAAATAGCTTAAATTGTACGACACGAGCTTTTACAAGGGACTGTGCTATCAATGGATCCCTTTGACATGCACCAGTAGCTCAGCTGGATAGAGCACCGGACTTCGAATCCGGGTGTCGGGGGTTCGAATCCCTCCTGGTGTACCAATAAAAACAGCCACTCAGTCGTTTCGACTGGGTGGTTGCTTTTGTTTGACATGTGTGTTGTACCAATCCTGTACCAATTTTTTCACTTACGAAAAAACTTTGATGGCAGAGTTCAGGTTGCAGAAAGGTGGTATTGTGCCGCTACACAGCCACCCCCATGGTAACCACTCCCGCAACTTCCACATTAACTCACCAAGCTCGGTTCTCTCTCTCCCTTTGTTGGCTACCATTACACGAACCGCAGGTAAATTATATGTTTTTGTAAGATATGGAGCCACTCCAGCACCAACACCCGTGCTGTCACCGTAAATAGCTGCTACTGATTTGATATTGTGGTCTTGAAGGTGCCTGCGGACAAGGTCTCCGACCTCAATAATATCTTGTTTTTGCCATGCCACCAAAGGGTGTACGAGGGTACCGAACCTTTTTGTCAACACAGACTCGTCTTTGCCCATGTCGGCAATGTCCAGACCACATGTACACCGTGAGTTAGTGGGGTTGACAATTCCATGTATCGCTGTGAAAAGATCGTATCTTGATCGAGCCTTGTCTATCCACTCTTCGCTGATCAGCTGATTTTCTGCCTGTGCAGGATATTCTCCAAGGACTACGTGGCTGAACTGATGCTCAATAATCTTGTACCAGCCTGCTTTGAGCGGAGGGTACTTCATCCCTTTTTGGTCAGTAGGCATACAGCCTACCAGGTAGTCAGG
>JAUVON010000093.1 GCA_030599175.1 Desulfobulbaceae bacterium
GGTTACCCCGGCATCAAAGACAGCTTTTAAAAATGCATTGCCATAATCAAAGAAATACGTTCCCTGTTTTGTCAGTTCTTCGATAACTCTGCAGTGTCGGTGCAGACTCTTATCAACCAGACTTTTAAATTTTTTCCTATCGGTAGCAAGCAGTTCTGTTCGTTCCTTAAAGGTCAGCCCCTGGGGACAGTATCCGCCATCGTATACCACATGGCAGGAAGTCTGGTCGGAAAGAAGATCCACTTTAATCTTTTTTGCTGCCAAATATTCCAGGAGATCTACAATATTACCGTGGTAAGCAATGGATGTATTGTCTTTCGCGGTTACTGCTTCAGCCGCGATTTTCAAGACTTCGTCCATATCATCCGAGACAATATCAACCCATCCCTGCTGGTGCCTGGTGGTTATCCTGGAAAGATCAACTTCGGCGGTTATGGAGACGGCACCGGTGATTTTGGCAGCTTTTGGCTGGGCGCCGCTCATGCCCCCAAGACCGGAGGTGACAAAAAGCAGTCCGGCAAGATCTTTATCGTCAGCCACATTGCACATCTGACGTCCGGCGTTGAGCAGAGTGTTGTAGGTACCATGGACAATACCCTGGGGGCCTATATACATCCATCCGCCGGCGGTCATCTGCCCGTAGGAGGAAACACCCATCTGGGCAGCAATTTCCCAGTCATCCGGGTTGTCATATAAACCAACCATCAGGCCGTTGGTGATGATAACTCTCGGATTGTCAGGACTGGATTGAAACAATCCAAGGGGATGGCCCGACTGCATAACGAGGGTCTGGTTTTCAGTCAGTACCTGCAGATATTTTTTAATGAGCCGCAGCTGCATCCAGTCATGACAGACACTGCCTGTTTCCCCATAGGTGACAAGTTCATAAGGATAGAGCGCCACATCAAAACTGAGATTGTTATCAATCATCAGCTGAAAGGCTTTGCCTGCCAGGCACTCACCTTTGTATTCATCGACGGGGCGTGGCTTGATGATTCCTTCAGGCCTGAAGCGATAGCCGTAAATTCGGCCAAGAGTCCTGAGTTCTTCCAGGAATTCTGGAATCAATATGGCATGATGCTGTTCGGCAATGTAACGAAGAGCATTTTTCAGAGCAGTCCTGGTCTGCACTTTATTCAACCGGAAACCGCGATCAGGCGCACGTCGAATACCTTCTTGAAAGATAGTTTTTTCAGGTAATTCGTCATCAAGTCGAATTGTCATGGAGTGAGAAATATCTAAATTGGTAAGCATAATTTCCTCCTTCAGATGGATGTAGCTTTTCTCAACAATTCCCCAATATACTTCGCATAAAATGTATATACAACTGTTTTCATCTGTAAGGATGCAGAAGAGCATTGTATGGGCTGGAATATTTCAACAATATCTTGTCATATGCCTTTATATGTGCAAATTAGTTGTATTCTTGAGACGTCTCAGTAGAGTAAAAACTTGTAATATTTAATAATAATATGTATATACAATTAACCTTCAGGGCCAATTTACAACTTCACCTGAATAGTTACAAACAATCATACAATTGGAAAAAATATGAAAGAACTTCACATGTTACCCGGCAAGATGACACTGCAGCAGTTACGCACTGTTTCGAGAAATAACATTCGAATTCAACTTGATCCTGCCTGTAAAGATGCAATCAGGAAATCAGTGGAAACTGTGGCGGATGTGATCAACTCAGGTAGAGTGATCTACGGTATCAATACAGGTTTCGGGTTACTGGCAAATACTGTCATTCCAAACGAGGAACTTGAACATTTACAGCGCTCGATTGTCCTTTCCCATGCTGCGGGGATTGGAGATTTTATGGATGAGTCGACAACCCGACTGTTGATGGTGCTGAAGATCAACAGCCTGGCTCGTGGCTACTCAGGTATTCGTCTGGAGGTTATCAATGGTTTGATTAAACTGGTTAATGCCGAAGTGTATCCCTGCATCCCTAAAAAAGGATCAGTTGGAGCGTCGGGAGATTTAGCACCGCTGGCACATATGAGCACCACTCTGCTCGGGGAGGGGGAAGTTCATTATAAAGGACAGAGGGTGACAGGCAGAGAAGGTCTTAAAATTGCCGGACTGGAGCCAATTGTGCTTGGTCCAAAGGAAGGGCTTGCTCTTCTTAACGGCACCCAGGCCTCCACGGCATTTGCTCTCCAGGGACTGTTTGCTGCAGAAGACCTCTTTGCAGCAGCACTTGTCGCAGGTAGCCTCAGTGTGGAGGCAGCTCTCGGAAGCAGACGGCCTTTTGAGCATTCAATCCATGAGGTTCGTGGACATCAGAGTCAAATTGATACCGCCGCTGCTTTTCGTCATCTGCTGGATGCAACGAGTGAAATAGGTGCTTCCCATAAACAGTGTGAAGGTGTTCAGGATCCTTATTCCCTTAGATGTCAGCCACAGGTAATGGGGGCCTGTCTCAATCAGATTAGAAATAGTGCAAAAGTTCTTGTGACTGAAGCAAATGCAGTCTCAGATAACCCTCTGGTTTTCTCTGACAGTTGCGATATTATCTCAGGCGGGAATTTTCATGCTGAGCCGGTTGCCATGGTAGCGGATAACCTGGCACTTGCTCTTGCCGAAATTGGATCGATCTCCGAGAGAAGAATCGCGTTACTTATTGATACCCATATGAGTAAGTTGCCACCCTTCCTGGTGGAAAAGGGCGGGCTCAACTCAGGTTTTATGATCGCCCAGGTGACATCGGCTGCCCTTGCCAGCGAGAATAAATCCCTTGCTCATCCTGCATCGGTAGACAGCCTGCCTACCTCGGCCAACCAGGAAGATCATGTGTCGATGGCTGCTTTTGCCGGTCGCAGGCTGGCGGATATGGCTGAAAATACGGCAGGGGTTCTGGCAATTGAACTTCTTGCTGCCTGTCAGGGCCTAGATTTCAGGACACCTCTCAGGAGTTCAGCGTCTCTTGAGAAAGCAAAGAGTATGCTCCGTGAACTGGTACCTTTTTATGACCGGGATCGGTATTTTGCACCTGACATTGAGAAGGCTGGTAGTCTGATCACCTCTGGTACTTTGAATTCTCTGGCAATAAAGGATCTTTTGCCTAGCTTCTAATGCCGGTAATACAGCAAAATCACATGAAAACTGAAATGACCACAGGCAGACAGAGAGCAGAGGAATTCCTTGTGAAAAATACTATCGATCCGCTGCTTCCGCGCTATCAGCAGGTTAAAGAGTTTATTTTGTCTCGAATAGACAGTGGGGAGTTGCAGGCTGAGATGAAAATCGAGTCAGAAAATAGACTTGTTGAGCTGCTGGGCGTTTCAAGAATGACTGTAAACCGTGCACTTCGTGAGTTGACAAGTGAAGGAAAGTTGACGCGAATTCAGGGCGCAGGCACATTTGTTGCCAGCCAGAAGCCTCAATCAGCTTTACTTGAAGTTCAGTCAATTGCCGGGGAAATTCGCAGCAGAGGAGGTGTTTACTCCTGTGATATTAAACTTCTGGCAGAGGAAAAGGCCAAACCCTCACTGGCTATGGCCATGGGACTTCAGTCATATGGCCCGGTGTATCATTCAATAATCGTACATATGGACACAGGAACAGCCATCCAGCTTGCAGACAGATATGTTAACCCGGCAATTGCACCAGACTATTTAGCACAGGATTTCTCAGAAATATCTCCTAATGAATACCTGTTAAGCCTTTTTCCTATCTCGGAAGTAGAGCATGTGGTGGAGGCTGTGATTGCCGATGGCTGGATACGGGATCTGCTGCAGATCAATGAGGCGGAGCCGTGTCTGGTTCTCCATCGTACTACCTGGGTAAAAAATGGAATAGCTACAAAAAGCAGCTTTTTTTATCCCGGTTCCCGTTATACAATTGGTGGTCGGTTTACTCCGTCAAGTCGGGGGAGTATTCGGGTCACTTGAAAAGCAGAAGCAGGAGCAATCGCTGCCGGAATAGCGGGGAAGAATGCCGGCCCCTCGCCATGCACTTTCTCAACTCCGAGGACGGTCTTGCAGGAGTCCTTTTTGTTGATGCTGTTATAAAATCGAAATAATGACAGCAATAGGGAAAAAGTTTACAGGTAACAAAGGGAGCCTTTATGAAGCGTTCCGAAATAAATAGAGAAATTGAAAAGGCAAAGAGATTGTTTGAAAGTATAGGTTTTAAACTTCCACCCTTCGCATTCTGGGCTGCAGATGAGTGGGCCGGAAAGGGGAGCGAAGTTGATGAAATTGTAGATAACATGCTTGGCTGGGATGTAACGGACTTCGGTTGTGGAAATTTTGATAAAACCGGCCTTCTCCTTTTTACTATTCGAAATGGGAACAGTGCCAAAAAAAAGAAATATCCAAAAACTTATGCTGAAAAACTTATGATCATAAAGGAAGGGCAGCTGGCTCCCATGCATTTTCACTGGGAAAAACAGGAGGATATTATTAACAGGGGCGGTGGGAAGCTGATTCTTGTTCTCCACCGGGCGACAGAAGATGAAGAATTTTCTGATGAACCTCTGTCTGTATCTATTGATGGAATTAAAAAAGAGTTTGAGGCTGGTTCTGAAATTATACTTGAACCGGGGGGATCCATTTTTCTTGAACCCTTCATGTACCATACATTCTATCAGCAAAAGGGTAGTGGTCCAGTTGTCATCGGCGAGGTTTCTGCAGTAAATGATGATGAAAATGATAATCGGTTCTTTGATCCCATTGGTCGATTTCCTGCTATAAAAGAAGATGAAAAACCCATACATCTATTGTGCACTGAATACAAAAAATGGCTCAATATACACTCATAGGCATTGGGGAAATTCTATGGGATGAATTCCCAGGCTCAAAGCAACTGGGGGGTGCTCCTGCCAATTTTGCTTTTCACGCTTCCGGACTTGGTGCCAGTGGGCTGGTTATCAGCTCTATTGGCGATGATCAGCGAGGGAGAGAAATTGAAATTCTGCTGGAGAAGAGCGGGGTTTCATCGCTATTGTATAGAGATCCGGATCATCCAACGGGCAGAGTCAGTGTTAAAACAGATGAAAAAGGAATGGTGGATTATCTCATTCATGAAGACTCCGCATGGGATTTTCTCTTCTTTGGGCCGTCTTTTAGCGATGTAGCCAGGCAGGCTGATGCGGTCTGTTTCGGAACTCTGGCCCAACGGAATCAGATATCCGGCAAAACCATAATAAAATTTATCCGGGAAACGAGAAAAAACTGCTTGAAAATTTTTGATATCAACCTGAGACAACACTACTACTCTAAAGAAGTTATATTAGAGCTGCTTGATTTAGCCGATGTTGTAAAACTTAACCAAGAAGAACTCGATATTGTCATCCCTATGTTTTTGTCAGGGGGGGAGGAGACCGATTACCTTGAAGAATTAATATTAATGTTTGGCCTTGATCTGATTGTTTTAACCAAAGGAAAAGAGGGGAGTCGTATCTTTGCAGACAGAAATAATGATTCATTCCATAAACCCAATTCAATACAGATAGTAGACAGCGTAGGTGCTGGAGATTCTTTTACAGCTGCTGTTGCCCTCGGTCTTTTAAAGGGATTCAGCCTGGAAAAAATTAACAGGACAGCAAGTTCAGTTGCATCCTATGTCTGTTCAAAAAAGGGAGCAACTCCCATCATCCCTGAAGAGATTATCTCTTCAATGAAGTGAAAAGCTAACCTTGTTGAATGAGAGAAGCGCCTGATTACCGTGTAGGGTTGTTTATTGTGACGGAAGACGGATTGTAAGAACAGGGACTTTGCATTCATCTACGACCCCTCGGGCAACGGATCCGAGCAATAATTTGCTGATTTTGCTCTGCCCGTGAGTGCCCATGATAACTATATCATAGTTGCCTTTATCGGCAGTAGTGAGAATCTCATCGACGGGATGACCTGCCTTAACGATGATATTGTCAAGATCAATATCACAATTGGGAAGATCCTTTAACCTTTCTCTGCATGTACTGAGTATCTCATCTTTTTTTGATTTTATAGCCTTTTTCCGGTCATCATTGATGGAAGGAGAAGATCGGTCGCCGGCAAAACGAGTAATCTCCTTAAATAACTCGGGTATGATGTGGATAACGGTAATGTCCGCATCGTACTTTTCAGCAAGACTTCTGGCCCAGGTCATTGCAGATTTGGCAGTTTCAGATAAATCAGTCGCATAGAGTATTTTATTTACTTGTGACATGGTATTTTCCCTTATGAGTATGAAAGAAAGGCAATCAGTGATTATCGTATCTCTTGTTCTAATTTGTCATATGCACAATACAAAAAAGTAAGTATACTTCCCCTATTGTCAATAGTATGGAGAAGAAGCCGTATGTAATGAACATGATACTTCATCAAATCATTTATCCAATGATTTTTAAAAATTTCGATTTATTCGGGCTGGGATTGTATAATGAATAAAGGGAGGAGGATATGGAGATAAAAATATTAGTTGCCATTGGCAATACCGGCTTAGACGATGTCACGGTTGATTATCTTGGGACTCTTTTTAAGGGTAGCAGTGATGTTAGATTTGACCTTCTCAGTGTAGTTCACATCGAAGGTGTAACCGAGAGCCAGCGGTTGCTTGGCGATATTGCCTCGGTAGCACTTTCCCATCCGATAGCATTGAAGAAAAAAACAGTTGCCTCTACTCACTTATCTATCTTGAAAGCGAAATTTCAGACTGCTGGGTTTGCTGAGGAGCAAATAGACTGTCAAGCTGTTTTCTCCTACAGCGGTGTTGCCGACACCCTTTTGCTAAAGGGGCAATCCGGCATCTATGATGCTATAATTTTGGCCAAAAGAGATATCTCCAGTCTCCAGAAAATGCTCCTCGGCAGTATCTCGGCAACTCTCTGGCAAAAAGACCACTCTGTGCCGCTATGGATTGTCAGCGGAAAACCGGCCAACCGTAATTTTCTGGTACCGGTGGATTCCTCTTTGCATACTTTGGATGCTGTCGATCATTTAGCATTTATTCTTCAGGGAGATAAAGAGGCTGAGATTTTTTTATTTCATTCAAGCTCAATGTTGGCAGATCAGCATATTGCTCCTAAAGAGAAATTTTATGACAAATGGGGCAAAGAGTGGTGTGAAGAGCATCTCGAAGGTGGTGCTGATGGTCATTTTCATTTTCACGCTTCTGAGCAGATTCTAAAAGAGAGTAAAATTCCAGCCGATCATATCCATCGGATTGATGAGACATCTGGCATTGAACCTGCCCAGAGGATAATCAAGGCAATGAAAACTCATGCTTACGCCACCATTGTTATGGGGAGACGACTTGATAGAGAGAAAAATATTTTTAAAGGTGTGAGTGACAGGGTGTTAGCCAAAATAGACAATGTGGCACTTTGGGTAGTTGGCTGACTTTTAGATGAAAGTCATGTTTCCCCCCGGATGGAGAGGGCTTCGGAGGAGTGTTGACACAACAGGTAAGCGAGCTTGCTAGACTCCGATCCACAGCCTGCGAGGACGTTTGGCAACACTTCTCCGAAGCCCGGTTACATTACTTTCATAACAGCGTAGCGGTGTCATCGTTGTGAAATTCATTTCATGGGTGTTAGATAATATTTTAAAAATGTCCCCCTGTTGTATCTCAGCTACTCAGGATGGTCATGAGTTGTTACTTTCCCCTTTAATTTGTTTTGCCAGTTTTTTGCTTTGGGCTGCCGCCCGGTTGAGATCTTTATCCGTCGGTGCTCCATTCCACTCCACCGGTTCAAGAAAATCCCATCTTAATTTTTCTGTTAAAAGTTCAAATTCACGTTGTGCGCCACCAGACCATCCGAAAGAGCCAAAACGCAGCACTTTTTTATTCCAGACTTTTTTCCTGTCAAACATATCTAGCGTCCAGGCCATGGGAGGGAACATTTTATATTCGTAGGTTGGCATTCCTATAATAAGGCCGGCAGACTTCCAGGCTGAAGCTAAAATAAATCCTATATCATCATTGGGTACCCGATGTATATGGACAGGTAGTCCTACACTACGTACACCTTGTACCATTGCATTAACAACCTGTTCGGTGTTTCCGTACATACTTGACCAGATGACGGTAATTTCCGGTTCTGCTGGTCCATTCATATAACCGGCAAACTTTGCATAGGCATCAATGATATTTTGCGGATTTTCCCTCCAGATGATACCATGCGACGGGGCAATCATCTTAATATCCAGCTCTTTAAGGCGATCTATCGCTTTGGTCACAAACATGGAAAAACCACCTATAATATTAGCATAGTAGCGAAGTGCTTCATTCATGAAAAAATCATACTGCTCGGTGGAGAGCTGATCATCAAAAATGGTGCCGGTAATTGAGCCATATGATCCAAATGCATCACAGGTAAACAGGATACCTGAACTCTCCTCAAAAGTTACCATGGTTTCAGGCCAGTGCAGGTTTGGAGCTTCATAAAAGCTTAAGATCTTGCCCTTACCCAAATCCAGAGTATCACCATTTTTTATAATATGAACATTTTTCTCAATGCCGCAAAACGCCTTTAAGAGGGCGGCCCCTTTTTTGGTAAGATAGAACTGTAACTCTGGATTTTTTTTGTAAAAAGCAGGCAACCAGCTGGTATGATCAGGTTCCATATGATTAATGATTAAAAAATCTATATCCTCCGCCTGCAGGGGGATAGAGTTGAGTTCCTGCTCGAATTCCAATGGTTTATCCCGGATATCTTCCACAAGATCAATAAGCGCAATTTTCTCCCCTCGTACAACATAAGAATTGATAGAGATGCCGTGGGGCATTGGCCACAGGCCTTCAAAGAGCAAATCACTCTCAAGGTTGACACCTAACCTGAATATATTATCGGTAATTTTTGTTGCTTTCATGGGACACTATCCTTGAATTCATTTTTTTCCATTTTGAAGTGACTGCTTGTACGGGCAGAACAAACATAAGCAGTGTCTGTAGAATCCTCTTGCTGACTCAATCTTTAATTTAGTGACATTGGCTGAAAAATAACATTTTGTATTTTTAGTATTAGGTTGATCTTCACTTTTCCATACACATCATTTAATGAAATCCGAGTAGAAGGGCGGACTGATAAAAAATAAAACTGCTTATCCAGGCAACACCAAGACCAGTGACCAGGCTGA
>JAUVON010000163.1 GCA_030599175.1 Desulfobulbaceae bacterium
CCGACGGCTTGGTAACTTTAATTCTGCCAATGGAGGTCCTCGTTTCATCCAGGGATTCATACTCCACTTTCACATCGCTGCTCACATGCCAGTGAATACCTTCAAAGGTGTCGGTCAAGGGGTTCCGCCCACCAATATGCAGAACGATATCCTGAATTTCAGGGTTTTCCTGATCGTCATTTGTATAACTGACAAACTGCTTAATTTTTTTGCCATGAAATTTTTCAGGCCAATGACACTGTTCACACGTATCCTGGGCCGGACGCAGATGTTCTACGGGTGCGGGAATAGGTGTGCTGTAACTGCCGTCAATAGCTGCCTTGACCTGACGAAGACCTGAGAGTTTGGCCTTCACATACCATTCGGCACCCGAACCGATATGACAGGAGACGCAACCGACTTTTGCATGAGAGGAGCGCTGATAGGCGGTATACTCAGGATCCATTACCGTATGACATACGGCTCCACAGAAGAAATCCGACTCTGTAAAGTGATACGCCTCATATATAACAAAAGCAAAGACCACCAGGTTAACAAGAGAGAGAACCAGAAAAAGAACAACACCCTTTCGGTGCCGGGCTATACTGAAATCAATGGTTACGTTTTTTGAGGTCAGGCTGTCCTTAAACCATTTCTTATGCCTCATATAGTAGGCAAGTGGAATGAGCAGCAGACCAAAAACCATGCCGGCGGGAAATACCAGAAATGTAACGATGGCAGCGTAAGGGTTTTCAATCAACCCTGTCACATGGGCTAGAAGCCCGAGCACCGTCAGAGTAAAACAGATGGTGGTCAGACCAATCCCGAAGAGACCAATCGGAGTCCTTGCCGAAAGCCCTACCTTCTCCTGCCAGGCAACACCACCGTTATTGTCTGTTTCTCCGTTTGATCCCTGCAGGTCTGAATTCTCCTGAGACATACATCGCTCCCTTAATTAAATTTCCAGCCAAAATGATTGTTGGTGATTGAATCTGGTGAGACCGCTGCAAAATATAACGATAAAAATGATAACCCCGATAAACGGGATAAGTACCTTGAAAGTATATGTAACCCCATAATTGCAAAATATACTCCTCAGTTTCTTGTTTTTTATTACAGGGCCTCAGGAGTAAGGTACTAAACAAATTCCATATAATTCCCCACAAAGATATACACCACTTTGTAATATAAAAAAAGATAGGAAGGGTTAAATTCTAAGAAGAGGGCAATAACTTGACAAGAGAGGGTTTATCCATAGATTCTACCAACACAGGCTCAAAAGCGGTTAATTCTCCCTAACACTCTTTGCAAAACATGCGATTCTTTATCCAATACACTTTTGCTGTCCTGGCACTGACATTCTACGGCGGCCAGGTCTGACCTTTTCTTGCGACGTTATCCCCCGTGATTCTGGGGATCATAACAGCCTCTGTCTTTGCAATAGTGCTGGCTGTTTTCCGGCCTCTCCTCTACAACTATTTTGTCCGAAACGCAGCCAGGGAAAGTCAACCCAGAAATGCGTTTTTCACTGAATTCACACTCTGCCTCGTTGCCGGAATATCACTCTACACATATAATAAAATCACCTACGGTTTTCCCCTGATCAGCCTGTTTCCCCTGATGATTGGCTGTACCATTGCCGGCTATTTTATTGGACTGGATGCAGCTCTCAATCAGGAGAGAATAATGATTTTGCAGGCCATGGAGCAAGACAACACTGCTCCTCTTCCCAAACGTCTCTTTTCCATGACTCGCAAGTTCACTCTTATTACAGTGACACTGACATTTTTCGTTGCAATGTTGATGGCCCTTGTCTTTACCAGGGATATTGTGTGGCTGACAAAGGTAGCTCAGAATGAAACATCTATCCACAGTGCTCAACTGTCAGTAACGTATGAAATCTTCTTTATCATGGCCGTTCTGATGGTACTGATTATTAACCTTATCTTTTCCTATTCCAGAAACCTGCAGCTTCTGTTCAAAAATGAAACGAAAATTCTGGAACAGGTCAGTGAAGGCGACCTCAGTCAGAAAGTCCCGGTAGCCACCCATGATGAGTTCGGTGTAATTGCCGATCACACCAACAACATGATAGACGGACTTCGACACCGTTTTGAACTTCTCAGTGCAATAAAACTGGCGGAAGAAGTCCAGCAGAATCTGCTCCCCCATCACAGTCCAGAGATTGAAGGTCTCGATATCTCAGGAACCAGTCTGTACTGTGATGACACTGGAGGAGACTACTACGATTATTTCCAGCTAACAGACAATAAATTTGGCGTTGCCGTCGCCGACGTATGTGGACATGGTGTTGGTGCAGCAATTCTAATGACATCTGTCCGCGCCTTTCTGCATATGGCTGTTGCAGATTATCATTCCCCTGCAAAGCTCCTCAATGCCATCAATTCTTATATTACAAGAGATTGCGCGAGATCCGGACGATTCACATCCATGTTTTTCCTGGAATTGGCACCGGCTGACAGATCTTTACACTGGGTACGTGCCGGTCATGAACCCGCACTTTTCTTTGATTCTGCCAACCAATCCTTCAGTCTGCTCGAAGGTCCGGGACTTGTCCTCGGAGTAGAACAGGAACACCAGTACCAGAACTCATCCAGGACGGAAATAGCCACAGGTGATATTATTCTGATCGGTACAGATGGAATATGGGAGTCAAGTAATGGCAGCGGCGAAATGTTTGGCCACACCCACCTGGAGGAGATTATCCGCAACAGTGCATCAGAAACAGCAGCGACAATCAGGGACAATATCATCAACAGCGTTATTTCTTTTCGGGAAGATCTTCCCCAGGAAGACGATATAACTCTTGTAGTAATCAAAATTTCTTGAATTTTCTTGTATCCTTTTGCTGTATCTGCTATTGTGCCGCCCTGAAATTGTATGATACTTACGGCGGTCACGGCTACCCGCCTTATCAAAACCGATTACCGTTCAGTTTTACAATGTGTATTGTAGCCTCCCTCTATCCCTGTAA
Organism: Desulfobulbaceae bacterium; assembly: GCA_030599175.1. Taxonomy (GTDB): domain Bacteria; phylum Desulfobacterota; class Desulfobulbia; order Desulfobulbales; family Desulfocapsaceae; genus Desulfomarina. The sequence goes on from JAUVON010000163.1 coordinate 2,975, forward strand.
ATCACCAGGAGGCCACTTTGTCCATAACACATTTTATCTCCTCTCCCCTGTCAAACGAAATACTCTGGCTCCTTCTTCTTCTTGCCAATTTTTTTTCCATCCTCGCTGCATACCGATTTTTCGGTAAGACCGGTCTCTATATCTGGATACCCATCTCAACGATTCTGGCTAATATCCAGGTTTTGAAGATGGTCGACCTCTTCACCATAGGGGTAACTCTTGGCAACATTACCTATGCATCATCATTCCTGGTGACGGATATTCTTTCTGAAAATTACGGTCAAGCATCTGCCAGAAAAGCCGTATTCATAGGTTTTTTCTCACTGTCAGCCACAGTTATCATCATGAATATTGCCCTTATGTTTAAGCCCAATGAGGTTGATTTCATACAGGAAAGTCTAAAGAATATTTTTTCCCTCCTGCCTCGAATAGCGTTAGCTTCCCTGGTTGCTTACGGCGTATCCCAGTTACACGATGTATGGGCCTACAGTTTCTGGAAAACACGACTGCCTCAAACAAAATTCCTCTGGCTGAGAAACAACGCCAGTACAATGGTCAGCCAGTTACTTGACTCTATTATATTCACCTTTATTGCCTTTTGGGCTGTCCTGCCCACCAATGATTTTTTTGAGATCCTTATAACCACCTATCTGCTCAAGCTGATCGTGGCTGTAGTAGATACACCATTTCTCTATCTGGCAAAGATGATGTTCACTCATCAAACAGTAAAAGAAGCATAAGCAGCATAAAGGCCTGTTTCTCTGCTGTCTTTTATACTTCAATGTGGTAATGTTTTTTATGCAGATTGAATCGAAGAGATTTTATCTCCAATTTTGCCACTCTATTCGGTATGAATAAAAAAGAAACTACAGCTATTTGCGATTTTCCAAGTAAAAAGAGCGCTCAAACCAGTTGCAACTCCCGTGAAAGAGAACATGCCGGATCCTGGGAACAATACTTTAATGCCATTCCTGATCCTGTTCTGGTAGTCAGGCCGGATGGGATCATAATCGAAATAAATAATGCGACCCTGCTTGCAGCCCGAAAAACCAGAGATGAAATCGTAGGACAGGGGATCTGTAAAGTTGTTCATGGCGGCAGATGGTCACATATCAAATGTCCCCTGGAAGAATTCCTTAAAACCTGCCAACCCAAAATAGAAGAAACCCGCCTGCCAGGACTTTCCGGTGAGTATTCTTTTACTATTTCACCTGTCAAAGAACTGGATGGCACGATTAACAAAATCATGCTTATTGCCAGGGAACTCACGGGAGATGAAATTCAAAAGGTAGATTCCATAAGAACTGCCAAGCTGGCAGGTATCGGAGAACTGGCGGCAGGTGTTGCCCATGAAGTGAATAATCCCATTACCGGGATTATCAATTTTGCCCAGATCCTTTTGGACAATTACGAATTGGATGCTACCGGCGTAAATATTGCCAAAAAGATTATTAAAGAAGGAGATCGGATAGCATCCATTACCCGTAATCTGCTTTCATTTGCACGGGCAGAAAGCGGTGAACAAGAGCCTGTAAATCCAGTAGATATTATCAAAGAGAGCCTTACCCTGGTTCAACATCAGCTGCAAAAGGACGGCATCAAACTGGTGACAGACTTCCCCCCGAACAGATCGTTCATCATTGCTGATTTCAGGAACCTGCAACAGGTTATTTTAAATCTTATCAGCAACAGCCGCTATGCTCTGAATGCGAGATATCCAAGTTTCGATCCAAAAAAAATAATTGATATTTACTGTGGCGAAGTGCAAAATGATGACCACCCCTTCTACCGGATAGTAGTGAAGGATTATGGAACCGGATTGCCTCAGTCTATTCTGGATCGGTTGTTTGAACCTTTTTTCAGTACTAAACCCCCCGGTGAGGGTACAGGGCTGGGACTCAGCATCAGCTATGGAATTATAAAGGATCATGGAGGGACTTTGCGTGTTAATTCCATCCTGAATAAATTTACAGAAATGATCATTGAACTTCCAGCAGGAGCCGAAAAATAATGGAAAAGGAATTATCTTCTGCAAAAATTCTGATTGTAGATGATGAAGAATCCATCAGGCAAACCTTCGAAATATTCCTTACCTCCGCCGGCTACCAGTTTGTCGAAGCTGTGTCGGCTTTTGACCAGGCACTCGATGCATTGGTCCGGACAACATTCGATTTAATTATTTGTGATATTGTATTAATCGGGCCCTCCGGCACAGAACTGCTACGTAAAATCAGAGAGGCAGGAGTCAAATGCCCGGTTGTTATGGTCACAGGTTTTCCTCATCTTGAATCTGCTGCCGAGTCAGTCAGACATGGAGCATTCGACTATATATCAAAACCTGTAAATAAAGAAACTCTTCTGCGTTTTACCAAACAGGCCCTTAAACATTGGTGTCTGGAGAATAGAGCAGAACGGCTGCAGCGGGAAAATGAAAAATATCGCAGGTACCTGGAAACCATTTTTCGTTCCGTCAGTGATGCAATTATCACCATCGATACGGATATGCAGATTGTTCAACTCAACGAAACTGCAGAACAGTGGTTAAAAGAGAAAGGTGCGGAAGGTGTACTCGATTTAAACCATTTACCTGCAGAGGTGAGCCTTGCCTGTTTAAACGATGCCCGTAAAGTGTTGCAGGGAGGAGCCGAGGTAAGAAAACACCTTATCGAATGTCCTGCACCCAACAACACTACCAGGCTGATAAGCCTTAACGCCTCTCCCCTTCGCGGTGATGATGAGGAATTTCAGGGTGTTGTTATCGTAGCAAGAGATATGACATCTGAAGAACCTCGCGAGATCAATGAAAACCGCAGCCGTTTCCATGGGTATGTTGGCTCAAGCGATGCCATGCAGAAAGTGTATAAGCTGATCGAGAACATTGGTAAAGTTGATACTGCAGTTCTCATCACAGGCGAGTCTGGAACCGGCAAAGAACTGGCAGCCGAAGCACTTCACGCTGAAAGTGCAAGGCGCGATAAGCCCCTTATTAAGATGGACTGCGTTTCTGTTGCAGAAAATTTGCTGGAAAGTGAGCTTTTTGGCCACCGCAAAGGAGCCTTTACCGGTGCAGACAGAGACAGGACAGGCAGGTTGCTGCAGGCCGATGGGGGGACACTTTTTTTGGATGAAATTGGGGATATCTCCCCCAGAACACAACTGCTGCTCCTACGTTTCCTGCAGGAAAAAACATTTACTCCTGTGGGCCAGGATGAACCAATACAGGTTGATGTTCGAGTTATTGCCGCCACCAATGTTGATTTTCAGGAAATGGTGACACAGGGGAAATTCAGAGAGGATCTCTATTATCGCCTCAAAGTCATTGAAGTTAAGTTGCCGCCTCTTCGACATAGAATCAATGGCATACCCTTACTAGCCAACCATTTTCTTGAACTTTTTCGAAAACAGCTCGATAAAAAAATCAGCACTATTTCTGATCAGGCTATGGACTGTCTGATCCGTTACTCCTGGCCGGGCAATGTCAGAGAATTGCGACATGTGATGGAA
>JAUVON010000221.1 GCA_030599175.1 Desulfobulbaceae bacterium
CAGTTCGACGCAGGATTTCAACAACCTCATAATCGGCAGGGGTCACACCCTGCCTGGCATCCATAAGAAAGAGAATGATATCTGCTTCCTCAATTGCCGCCATCGCCTGCTCCCTTATGTGATTAACAAGCAGGTCTTCAGGGTTATCATCGATGCCACCGGTATCGACAAGGATAAACGACCTTTGATTCCAGGTTACGCGGTCATAATGACGATCCCTGGTAACCCCGGGGGTGGCGTCTACCAGCGCCTTTCGCGACTTGGTAATTCTGTTAAACAATGTTGATTTGCCGACATTTGGCCGACCGATAAGGGCGACCATGGGGCAATTGTTATTTGTCATATTATTCAATCTATCCTTTTAATAAACTACCTGGCCCAAAGAGCAATTCCCTTTTTTACTAAACTTCGAATGATCGGATATTGAGAAAATTGTGGCAACTGCAGGCGAGCGGCCAGTTCAGCGAGTGCCGGAGAAATATAATCAGCGAAAAAAACCTTGTTTTTTACCTGGTAAAGAAATGCAAAGGCACCAACGAACTGCATATTCCGTTGAAATGCAAGAAGATTATACTGGTCGACAAATTGATTTTCCTCAAGTTTTGTATACTTGCCGATACAGGCAATATAGTAATCGAAAAGATTTTCCCTGACTGCCTGGGATAAACCGGCGTAGGGATCGATAAGCAAAGAGGCAAGGTCATATCCCAGAGGACCCATTCTCCCACCCTGGTAATCGATAAACCTCACTCGTCCATCCTTGATCATAATATTCCGACATTGAAAATCTCTGTGCAGAAAATAATCCGCTCCGGCCTGGGCAGTCCTTTTTGCTATGTCCTCCAGTTCTTCCTCAACCCCCTGCACACGTTCTCTACCCAGTAGCCCCTGCCAGAATGCCCGGAGAAAATAACCTGACTCCCGTTCAAGCATCAGGTCCTGATCATATCTTGGACTATCCCAGCACCAGCTCTTATCAAAATCAATTGCGCCTGTATATTGCATATGGGCCAGCTCTTCTACGACACGGGAATAACTGGGGAGCAAATCGGTATCGATCTGGTGTGAAAGATCCTTTCCACCCACAACAAAATCATGCAGACGAGTATCTCCAAGATCTTCAAAGAGTAAAATGCCTGTCTCAGCATCCCAGCCATAAAGATCCGGCACCGGCACATTGCGGCTTCGAAGATGATTGCCAATCAACCATGCAGAGCGAGCCTCGGCAAGATCATCATCTCCTTCCCCCGCGGGTGCTACAAGGATACAGACAGGCTCCTTCAGATGGCAAAGACGCAAAAAACGTCTATTTGAACCGTCCCCGTGTAACTGATCGGAGTTCGATATATCAAGTGCACTTTCAGCCTCATCCTGCCCGAGCAGACCAGCCTCGACAAGAAGAAGTTCAGCTCTTTTTTTAAATTTGGGCGATAAGGAAAAAACCATCGAATAGCACAGTCAATTTTTATGGTTTCGTAACACCACTAAGCCGGAAAACACACACAACCCTAAAAGATACGTTTTCTAAGCAAGTTTTTCTTATTTATTCTCATGTCCTGAAATGATCCCATCCACCAGCCAGCTACCAGCCGGGATAGAGACATCATCCCAGACAACAACCCTTTCAAGATGACTTCCATCTTCTATATGGGCTTCTCCAATACAGGCCCAGTCAGCAAGCTCTATATTAGTTGGCAATCCAGCCTTTTTATCGATACAGTATGGTTTTTGAACAGGTCCAGCTTCCGACCAGCATGGAATATCATTTTTTAATAATCCTCCATGAAGATGGAGATAATCAGCCGGACTGCCCATATCAGTCCAGAAAAAATCATCCGCCCGAAAGCAAGCTATTGTCATGCCATCATCAAGAAGTTTTCTATAATGATCTATAATGCATGAATATCTGTTCTGTTTAATTTCTGTCAGGATTTCCGGATCAATCATATGAATCCCGGTAAAAGCCAGGAGAGAATGCTCACTCCTGTCGTCAAAACTTACAACTTTTTCATTTTTGACCATTACACGGTTAAAACGATTATAATCATGCATTGCCAGGGTTACCGGAGCACCGCCTGCAACATGGAACTGGTAGAAATCGTTGAAATCGATCGTATGGTATATATCTCCGTTCGTAACGAGAAGAGGCTCATCGTCCAGATAGTTCAGGGCAGTGCGCAGACCGCCACCAGTACCGAGTATGGAGTGCTCTTCCTGCACAATTACCCCGGTCAATCCATCAAGGGCAGCAACAATCTGTTCCCGCAGATGATGGCAGTTTACCACTATCCGATCAAAACCAATATTCTGTAATCGTTTGATTGTAAGAAGCAGGAGTGGCTGATTCAGAACAGGGAAAAGAGGTTTGGGACGAACCAGTGTATGGGGCAGCAACCTGGTTCCAAGACCTGCTGCCAGGATCATTGCTTGCATAAAACCTTTACCCGAATAAATCGGAACGTTTAAAATGCTTGGATGAGTACCTACATCTGAAGAGATCCATCTTCAAGTTCGGTAACACCAACAACTACTATACCTGCTTTGTTTGCCTCTTTAATCATTTCTTCTCTGTCAAACAGAATGGATTGACCCGCCTCTACAGCCAGTACTGCTCCCTTAACGCTTTTCAGAGTCTTAAGAGTGGTAAGCCCGGTTGCCGGGAGGTCAAAGCGAAAATCCTGCCCCGGTTTCTTGACTTTAACAACTACAGCTTTTTCTCTGGCAAGTTTTCCCCCTCGCAAAATAGCTGCGTCGGTTCCTTCTATCGCTTCAACAGCTACCACGGAACAGTTTCTCACAACCACACACTGGCCGATGTCAAGACGACCTATCGCCCTTGCATTCTTCCATCCAAATTCAATATCCTTTATCTGCTTCTTGTTCGGTTTTGTCTTGGTCAGAACACCGGCAGGAAAAAGAAGATGCTGAAGGTAGAGTGTGGACTCAAGAACCTTTATCCCCTCTTCATCAAGGGTGTTGGCAATAGCCCTTAAAATGGCATCATCCTGTTTCGTATCGATCTTATTCCAAAGTGAAAGCCCCTTGAGATCAGGAAGCAGATCTCGAAATATCTGGGTCTTGGTAATAGGACCTATAAAAACAGTTTCACTGACACCCTCCTTTTTAAAAAAATTGATCACCCGACCCAGTTGACCAAGTTTAACCCAACAGACAGAATCGGCAGTCTGGGCTACTTTCTCATCCGTTTCACCCTTATGGGCTACAACTACCACATGTCTGCCTGCCTCATGAGCCGCTTCGATAAACAGAAGTGGAAACTGTCCCCCACCAGCAATAATACCAATTTTATCTAAACCCACATACTTTCCTTTCTTAAACAAGAATGCTTCGGATTAATCCATGATGAACTTGTAAAAAGGTCATTCAAAGATCTAGATGGCTAAGTAAAAAGCTTCATATACGAAGCGTGTAAATTTTCTATTATTTCGGCGTACTGGGGTACGTCGTAATGATAGAAAATTTGCAACAACGAAGTAGATGAAGAGTTTTTACGACGCCATCAGTCCATTATAGTCTGCTTGACGACACCCCGCGTAGACTCTTCAAAGAATTTGACAAGCTTACCGACTTCCGGACAACCTACTTCCTCGTTCTCTTTTTTAGCAATTTCAATTGCATCTTTCATAAGAAGATTCGGTGACCTGAAGATAATCTTGAAGGCTTTATCGAGGTTTCTGATCGTCTCTCGACTGAATCCATTTCGCTTCAACCCAATCCTGTTTATTCCTGAGATCCGTGTGCGATTGCGGGTTCCGGCAAGAATGATATAGGGAGGCACGTCCATACTGATACCTGAAACTCCTCCAATATAACTATACATACCTATACGGCAAAACTGATGGATGGCAACAAGGCCGCCAATAGACGCCCTGTCACCTACCTCAACGTGACCGGCAAGAGTCGCAACATTTGCAAGAATGACATGATTGCCGATTATACAGTCGTGAGCAATGTGGATATAAGCCATCAACAGATTATGGTCTCCAATAACGGTTTTCATATTGCCCTCAACCGTTCCTCTGTGTATGGAGGCATATTCCCGAATCCGGTTATCTGAGCCGATAATAAGCTCTGTCGGTTCCCCCTTATAGCTGAGATCCTGTGGCGCACCACCGACAACCGCAAAAGAACCAATCAGATTTCTCTCCCCAATGGTGGTTGGCCCTGAAATAACTGCATGGGGTTCGACCTTCGTATCGGCCCCTATTCGAACTCCCGCTTCAATAACGGCATACGGACCTACTGTGACAGAAGAATCAAGTTCGGCTTTGGCATCAATAACTGCTGTTGGATGAATTGACATATTCAACTTCCATTTGACTGCAATTTAAATTTTTATCTTCTCATTCAGCTTTACTCAACATGGTTCTGCACTTCCAATACATTCCTTATGAAAAAGTGGCCATAAGTTCAGCCTCAGCCACAAGTTTATCCTCAACAAATGCTTTCGCACTCATCATCAGTATAGAGCGCTTCTCTTTAATAATTTTCAGGTTGAGTAGAAGTTGATCACCAGGAACAACAGGTTTACGAAAACGAGCCTTATCAATACCGACAAAGAAGAGCAGTTTGTTTCCAATGGAACCAGGGTTAGCATAGTAGGCCATAATTCCTCCTACCTGGGCCATACCTTCCAGAATAAGTACTCCCGGCATGACAGGTCTTTCGGGAAAATGCCCCTGAAAAAAAGGCTCATTAATGGTAACATTCTTTAGACCGGTAATCTCCTTTCCGGGGTCCAGGGAAATTACCCTGTCCACCATAACAAAAGGATACCTGTGTGGAAGAGTATTCAGGATCTCCACTATATCAATATTTTCCGGTATGATAACTTCTGACATCGCTGTTCTCCTTCCACACTAGTTAGATTTTCGCTTAGAAGATTCTTCTCCGACAGTAGACTCAAGCAGGGAAATTGCTTTACTGTTTTTCCTCACACTTTTCTGCAATTCCGGTAATTTTGCGAAAACAGCGCAGGCTTTGGCCCACTGACGTACCGGTATAGCAGGAGCACCGCCAAGAACAGTTCCTTTGGGATGATTTTTATGCACTGCACCCCGGGCGGCGACCATAACCCGATCTCCCAGTACAATATGTCCGGAAGCAGCAGACTGGCCACCCATAACCACATTTCTTCCCA
>JAUVON010000156.1 GCA_030599175.1 Desulfobulbaceae bacterium
CATCGAACATTCACAAGTAAAGATTCGGTGGTCAACATTGATGGACTCGTAAAAAGCTCCCCGCTCCGTCATTCCCGCGCAGGCGGGAATCCAGAACGTATTGAAATGACTGGATCGAAGTCTGCGCTTATCTCCCGCCTTCGCGGGAATGACGAAATGGCAAAATATTTAAGTTTTTACTTAGCCATCAAGGTTGAATTCGAATATCCGGGTACATCCCCTCCATCTCACCAAAATGGAAGGGCTGGATAGTATTCAGGGAAAGATTCTGGTTTCTCTGGGCATGACCTTCATTTTTGCCGTTTTCATAGAATGCACCGTTTACATCAAGAATGTGATGAATACGATCCTGAAATGCCTTGACAAACATCCTTCCCTGGCCTTCAAAATGCATCCTGCCTCGCGTAAATGAGGTTTCAATATTTACCAGTTGCTCGAGTGGGATGCTGTTTTCAGCCAGTTCTTTGTTATTTCTTACCAGCCCCCAGACCAGGTGGTCGGCGGGGATCTCCAGCTGTTTGTCAATATCGATTATGGTATGGGGCATTATTATCGACCCCTTGCCGATATTCAACTTACTTTCCGGTTTGCCGTAGAGAAAACTGTTAAAGCCGACAAAGACACCTGACTCCAAATTTGCATCTATTATTTTTGCACCATGGGCGGTAACATTGAGACCTTCAAGGTGTGAATTGATGATAAAACAATTCTCCTGGGCGTTGGCTCCCTTGCCCAGGGTTGAGTTTTCAAGATATGCTCTCTGCGCCACGAGCACATTATCCTCAATTTTGGTCTTTGGCAGTACAACAGCGAAACGATCCAGAGAGGCAGTGTCAGGGACGGACTCAATTGCATCAAGATTGACAAAATCAAAGACACGCTGGAAGGCATCTTTCCGGGCTTCAATAAAATCGAATAGAATCCCCCAGGGGACGTTTTCCGGTGAAAAAGAGACATAGTGGGCAAGGGCTTCGGTCGGGTATGAGTAGAGGAAGTTGAAATTTCCTGGACTATTCACCCAGATCGTTCCGGGAGCAGTGCGCAGGTGGTTGATCTCTCCCGCCTGGACGTAGGAATAGCAACCAATTGCGCAATCCCGCATGGTTGTGAGATCTACAGTGGCAAAGGGGCCGAGAAAACACCCGTCACTTGGAGCGCCGTGGATATTTGAATAATCCATGGCCAGGGTATTTTTTATAAAAAACTTTTCTGCTGTTTCCGGATCGTGAGAAAAATTATGTACCAGAGTTTTTACCAGAACGCTGTCATCTATTGCAATTACTTCATCCGTGGTGAGGGGGATCTCAAAATCTCCGTGGTTGAAAACCTGGTCTTTACGCTTCAGTTCATCGCCGCGGATATCACTTTTATACAGGAGCGAATTCTTGATGCGGCATTTGCCTAAAAAATAGCTGCCCGCCAGGGCGGAATGGTTAAAATGGAGATCCAGAGGATGATCGGGGGTTATACCATAAAAGGCATAGAATTTAGTCATCTGATCGGGAGGGATAAGTTCGCCGGCAAAGGGAGTGACATCAAAATCAAGTTCTCTTAAATTAATATTTACTCTTTGAACAATCCGGCTATAGAGTTTTTCCAATTCACGCATATGTTGTATCCTTTGTTAGTATGAAAGTCCTGTACTATTCGGGAGGAAAGGGCTTACATTACTTTCTTGTTTTGTTGTGAAATTCATTTCATGGGAGTTAGTACTTTAGAAATTATTTTCTATCCTTCCAGAGCCATTGAGATAGAAAAATTATGTTTGCGAATATAAACCGCTTTTCTTATACATCGAATACCCGTATTTCGTGAAAAACAGCGGCAAACACATCAGCCATTCTGAGAATACCGATAATTTTTTCTTTACGCGTAACCAGTAAGGACTGATGTCTGCCTGCGACCATCTTATGTATGGCGGTGTCAATGCTGCAGTCCTCCGCAACAAACTCACCGGGCCTGGGCTTTTGCATAAATTCTTCAACTTTTTTTGTAGCAATGACCTTCAACTGTTCTGTCTTCAGGATCGGCAATTCAGAACGATATTTATCCCGAAGTTGAGACAGATACTCCTCACTGAAATTATATTTCTTAAGCTCTTTCATCGTATCATTGAAGTCATATTCCGGTTCTATGGCTTTGAGTACTCTCAGTTGCCCTATCTTGCCGACAACATTGCCGTTATTGTCTAAAACAAGAATAGCTCTGTGCTGATATTTACTTGCAGTGTAGGCTTCCTGGGCTTTTTCCAGGGCAGTTACAGCATCAGCAAGGCCTGTTCCGAGTACGACAGTTGCATATTCGGAGATGGGTACCATAAGGTCTTTCACTGAACTATTTTCCACAATACCTCCTGTACTTCAAAATTAGTATATGATGGCGTCGTAAAAACTTTTTGAAGTTTTTTACTTAGCCATCAATTTCAAAAATGTTTAATTAAGACTATGAGCTCTGCAGGGCGCCGCCTTGGTTTAAGGTTGCTGCGACCCGGTTATCGACACTGCGCAGGTGCAGATCCGTCTGGGGAAAGGGTATCTCTATACCCGCCAGGGCAAACTCGCTTTCGATCTCCTGGTTTAATTCACTCAGAAGTTGCCTTCTATCGGAAAAATCGGGTGTCCATACCCGCAACTCAATATCCAGCGAACTTGTTCCAAAGGCTAGAAAAAGGGCTTTGGGCTGGGGTTGTGATAGTACCAGTGGATGCTCTTCTGCACAGGACATCAGTATTTCAAGAACTTTTTGAATATCAGAACCATAGGCAACTCCAACCGGTATTTTTACCCTTGCCTGCCTGGTGGAGAGTGTCCAGTTTGTTACGGGAGCGGTGATAAGATCCGAGTTCGGAATGACAATTTCAGCGTTATCGAAGGTACTCACAACAGTGGCCCTCAGTCCGAGTTTTTTCACTTCGCCAAAGTCGTTGCCGACCTCGACAGTATCTCCTACTTTGATAGGTCGCTCGAAAAGCAGAATGAGACCGCTTACAAAATTGTTGACAATGGCCTGCAGGCCAAAACCGATTCCTATACCGAGAGCACCGCCAAGAATCGTCAGTTTGGTCAATTCAAACCCCAGAATGTTCAACAGGATAATGAAACCGATAACCAGCACGGAGTAGTGTATTAAACGTGTCATGGAGAGCTGTACGCCGAGTTCCACACGATACCTGGGGAGGATACTATCCAGTAGAATTTTTTGTATTGCCTTTGAAATTATTAAAACTATATAAATTATTCCCACTGTCAGCAGGATTAATCCCGGTGATATTCTCATCCCTCCCAATGTAAACCCCATAGATAGCAAGCCGTCTGCCGCAGCTTTCCGTGACGGATATACCTGCCATTCTTTCAGGATGATAAAGAGGTACATCCCGGCCGACATAAAGCCAACTATCGGGGCAAGGCTGTTAACTATGGCGGTACGATTTACCAGGATGAGTTTATACGGGATCGCCAGGAGAAGCAACTCCAGGGCGGCATTTACAATGAAGTAGATCAGGGCCACAACATGAGCAGCCACAACCCCTATAACGAGGGAGGAAAAGACAAAGAGGGAAAAATGTTTATAGCCTAAGATCATCCCTGTACAGGCGATTGTGAAGAACACTATGATAAGGCGCAAACCTATGATCCGTATACCGCTTATTTTTTTCTTTTGCAGATCATGGCTTCGCCAGAGACAGTAACAGATCATGTAAAGGGATATTGCAGCAATGAAGAGTTGCATTAATGACGCAGGTAGAGCGATAATTCTTAAAAACCATGTAACTATCAAGAGGAGTGCAAATAAGCGAAGAAGCCGTATCTCTCCCTGGGAATACCTGGTGAAAATTGTAGTCAACGGGATAACAGAAAAACTCAAAAGAATCTGAAGTACAGGTTCCAGCTTAATGAGGCTGCCTATAAGTGCGACATGAAAGACGAGGTAAAAGACCAGGAAAAAGAAAATCGAAACGGAAATCGGTTTCTGGGTAAAAAGATAGCATTTATCGGACGGCTTAATGTTGCGTCCCATATATCTGATACCTGTTGCCAGGAGAATGATACCAAGAAGATTGAGAAGAAAAAAAGTCGAGTGATCACCCAGGACCTTCTTCATACTCAGGAATGAACTCTTTGCTCTTTCCCATGCTATCTGGAAAAGTCTAAGATTAATGAGCTGAAAAAAATCCGTTGAAAAGATGAAAGGCATGGATCGCTCAAAGCCTATCGTTTGTGTTTCTCGAATGAGCTCCTCAACATTGACAATAAGACCATAAGTCTTCACCTGGAGTTTGCTGATCTTCTGTCCTGTTGTTATGGCAGGGTGTAGTTTTTCGCCGATGATTCCAAGGGCGCCGGTAGTCGTTTTGCTTAACTCATCAATATTTTCAAGAATAAGTGCAAAAGTGCTTTCCGGCGGAATGGCCTTCTGCCATTCGATCAGTTCTTGTTTCTTTTTTGACCATTCCACCTCCCAGTCGGACAGTTGTTGAATACTCTTGGTCAGAGGTTTGTCTATTTTCTTGAGAGCCAATTCCTGTCTTTCCAGTTTTATGCCAATAACAGATAGTTGTTCATTGGGCATATTAAGATCAGTTTTAGCCCTCTGTACCTGCCAGTCAAGTTGCTCAATTTGTTCTGCAATTTTTGTAATCTGCTGTTGATATTTCTCCGGGTTGACCAGTCCTCCAACATGATCCTTCAGATCAACGAGGCTTTTGGAAAATGCAGTCTCATATTTGATGAACGTAGCCAGGTTCTTTTTTCCCTGTTTTTCGGCCGGTTCAACTGCTGTTGTCGGCACTTCTTTTTGTCCCTCGGAAGCACCGGCTGTCAGTGTAAAAAGAAAAGACAACAATATTGCACAAATAAGAAATATGATCTGGGTATTCTGCCAATCTGACTGGCAAGAATGGTAGGGGGATTTAGACGGAAATGACTTTTTCATAGTACCCTCCGATCAAAAGATGGCGCTGTTGACATAGTCAGTCCGTCTTCGTGGCATCGGTTGGTTAGCTGGCCTGCAATTTTTTTATAAGCTCTTCTTTTTCTTTTATTTGGGCATGAGCTTCGGCGGCTACCTCGTAGTTGTCTGATGCGGCCTGAACGGCCTCTTCTTTTGCCTGTTCTGCATGGGCAATCTTTTGAATAGAGGACTCTACGACTTTATCCATTTTTTCTTCAAAATTATCTTCCAGCTGCTTGAGTGCACTGCTTTTTTCATCTCGTTCCTGTCGAAGGAGGTTTAATTCCTTAGAGAGCCTGCTAATTTCACCTGACTTTTTTTGAAGTAAAATCAATGTAATAACAACGACGATTACTGAACCACTCAATGCCAGCCATACCATTATAATCTCCATTCATCAATGATGATGGCGTCGTAAAAAGTCTTCATCTTGTTCGTTGTTACAATTTTTCTATCATTACGACGTACCGTATGTACGCCGAAATAATAGAAAAATTGCACGCCTCCAATATGAAGCTTTTTACTTATCCATCGGAATTGACCTTTTTACGAGTTTATCAATGATGATAATTTCGTAGAAAAATCATTCGAAGTTCCAGATCGCTAAGTGAGGAACCTGACCCTGCCTGTTAATATCAAAATTTCTCCCAATCTACCCTGTTCCTGCAGCTCGCACAATATCTTTTAAGGCTGTCCATAGAACTGTATACATACAGAGCCTATTTTTTGGGGATCATGAATGTTGTCATCAGGATACCGCAGAATATCAATAACATTCCCTGGAGATGGTACACATGGAAAGTTTCACCTAGAAAAAAGACAGCAAGTATCGTACTGAAGACCGGCATAAGGTGAATGAAAGGTCCTGCTTTATTGGCCCCGACGCTTCTTATCGCCCTGTTCCAGAAAATAAAGGCCAGAAGCGAGGCGAAAATGGCAACATAGAGGATAGTGACAATTGATGAAGCTGTTATAATTATACTTCTACCACTGTACATTTCCATAAGATAAAATGGGAAAATCGCCATAAGCCCGGTTATTATAATTCCTGACAGATAGGCAAGTGGGTGCAGTTCCTTCGGGTATTTCCGCAAATTGGCCGAATAGAGTGCCCAGATGGCGGCGGCGATTAATACCAGCAGGTCACCTCGATTAAAACTCATTGTCAGCAGATGAGATATTTCCCCCCTGGCGATGATGAGCAATACTCCGCATAGAGAAATCAATACTCCGAGACACTGTCTCGGAATCATCATCTCTTTGTATAGAATCCACGAGAACACGGCGATCAGTACAGGGATACAGGAATTCACCAGAACAGCATTAATTGCCGTGGTAGTCTGCACGGCAATATAGATGAGACTGTTAAAACCGGCGACTCCTAAAAGCCCCTGAACAGCAATAAATCTGAAATGTTTTCGGATTATCTGCTTCTGTTCCCAGAGGTGGCGGATACTAAAGCAGAGGAGGATAAGGAGTGCGACTGTCCAGCGCCAGAAAGAAAGGCTCAGAGGGGGGATATCCGCATGCATACCACGGCTTAAAACAAAATTTCCGGACCAGAAAAGAGCCGATAGAATTAACAGTAAATATGCCATATCAGGTTGAAATAGTTTATATATGTACGAGATGCATACTCAATGTGACAGAGGTGCATGTCATCTGATGATAAACTCGTAAAACCAGACTTTCCACAACACCATCATTTATACTGCATATTGTAGAGCAGTTCATACTCACCCGCCAGTGACAGCAGTTCATCGTGGGTTCCCATCTCTACAATAAGTCCGTCTTTTACCACAATAATTCGATCTGCATTTTTAATTGTGGAGAGCCGGTGGGCAATAACA
>JAUVON010000251.1 GCA_030599175.1 Desulfobulbaceae bacterium
CAGCCAACAACCTCCCCTTTTCAACATTAGCTTATATTAAGAGACTGCAAAACTGCAAAAAATTCCGTTTTTTATCTTCTCTCTGAGCACACTATCCAAACCTAGGCCCTAATCGATTCCAGCTGTTTCTTTCTTGCCTCCATGCGTTCTTTCAACTTTGGAAATTTCTCTATTTCCGTATGGGGTAAAAACATTGCAGCAACGTAATTATCCATATAAGAAGGCGTCTCGGAAAGCTCAAAGTTGGTCATCCTCTTGGTTACTTCAACAACATCTTTACGAATCCTGTTTGTTAATGAACTCATTCGAGCTCCCATAAGGGATCCATTGCCTATGAATGTAACGCGATCAGGGTCAATCTCCGGTAAAAGTCCAATTGTCATTGCCTTTTCAAGATCAATATAGCTACCAAATCCACCGGCAAGAATTATATGCTCCACCATATCAAGGGATAGACCAACTTCTTCAAGAAGTGTCATACAACCGCTGTAAATCGCCCCTTTGGCGCGGATTAAATTGTCAATATCCGGCTCAGTCAAAGCGATATCGCGATCAATTTGAGTATCATCCTTCCAGGCCAGCACATATTCCCAGACATCATCTCTCTTTCGTATCCTTGGGGTATCAAGTTCACGATTAAACTTGCCATTGTTATTGATTAAACCCATTTCAAACATTACCGCGGTCATTGTAATCAGACCAGAACCACAAATGCCTTTGGGCCTGACATCACCGATGGTAAAAATCATTGGTTCAAAAGAGACGGGATCAATGGAAAAGTCCTCTATGGCACCCTTGGCTGCACGCATGCCAAACTCTATCCCACCACCCTCAAAAGCCGGACCGGCTGAGCAGGCAGTACAGGCGAGCCAGTCTTTATTCCCCACCACCAACTCAGCATTGGTACCGATATCAAGGAAAAGAGTCAGCTCCTCATTCATATACATTCCTGACCCCATCACACCGGCAACAATATCCCCCCCGACAAAGCTGGATACCTGTGGATAGACAAGTGCAAGTGCGTGATCATTGACTTCGATACCGACAAGAGATGCCCTGAAAGGCGGGTAGAGTGTTGCTGTTGGAACGTAGGGAGCACGTCGGATATTACTGGGGTCAATGGAGAGGAGCAGTTGGGTCATTGTCGTGTTGCCGGAAAACGTTATAGTTGCTATGTTTTCCCTGTCCACCTTTGATTGCTTTAGAATTCTCTCAAGCACACCATTGATAGTGGCAACCACAACCTCCTGAAGCTTATCAAGACCGCCCGGCTTCTCAGCATAGATAAGGCGGGTAATAACATCTTCTCCGTAGCTGATCTGTCCATTGAAATCCCCAGCCTCACCAAGGCATTCCCCGGTACTGAGGTCAATGAGCTGGCCATAGATAGTAGTTGTACCGATATCAAGGGCAATAGCATAATTTTCGGAGGTGACATCCCCACCCTGTATATCAAGGATAAGGGTTTTGCCGCCATCTCTTACCGGACGAACCAGAGTAAGAGTGAGCTTGAAATCGTAATCCCGCAGGATTTTCGATAACTTCCGGATAACCGGCAGGGTAAGCTCAAGTTTATGTTCGTTGGCTTCCAGTTTGAGATATTCAACAAGCCTTGTAACATCAGGCATATTATTTTGCGCGTCAGGTGGGGGCAGCTCAAGATAAACTTTTTCAACGGGAGATATAAAAAGGCCTTCTTCCTTCAGGCTCTCAAAATCAGGATGTTGAATAATTGCAGTTCTCCGGGGAGTGACCTGCATATGCATGACACTCTTGTCGACCCCGGATTCAACAGGAATTCGAATTGTTACATCTTCAGATATTTTCGTCAGACAGGCCAACCGATATCCTTTCTCGATATCTTCCTTGCTCAACCTCTCAGACAATCCTTCAGAAACCTCTCCCTGCTCCACCAGCACTCTGCATTTGCCGCAAACCCCTTCTCCACCACAGGAGGCATTGATATGAACACCGGCTTCAAGTGCCGCCCGGAGAAGACTCTCACCCGCAGGTACACTGATGGTTCTTTCATGGGGGAGAAATTTAATACTGCAATCGGCCATACAACGTTCCTTTCTACCTGAGGGATTTAATCATTTTCTTTAATTAAACCAAGAACATAATCTTACAGAACACCTTGTTATCATACCGAATTACAGATATAACCTTGTTTTATCAATACGGTAAGATAAAAAGATACTCTTTAAAACAGTACGAACAACACACAAACAACAGCTAAATATATCACAAATAATTTTGCTTACAACTTGTAATTGACAAATGCACTCTATAATTACATTACTTAGGCACTGAACAAACATTCTTTTTTCTTTGGAAAGGTATCACTAGTTTTGATATCACAGCCAACGGCTTCAGAGCACTTTATTTTTGATGCTGTCACCTCATCTTTTTTCAGGAAAAACTCAGACCTTCGCCTTAATTTTCTCCTCTTTTTCCAGGAAGTTAATGACACAGGAAGAACGGAATTTACAATATATTTCAGGATCAGAACATTTCAGGCACCCTGTGCAGAGATAATGCTGATGCTTCGAACAGTAATAAACGCTTTCCACCTGTGGATGATTTTTACACTTTCCCATTACAACAGAACCTCAGAAGTTAACTCCGTACGAGTTCATCAAAAACTGAGAACTCTTCAAAACCACCATTGACGGAAGGCAATATACTAGATATTTCTATTCAAAACCATATGTTTATCATTGCTTTTCCAGCCTGCCATAAATTGGTACTACCAATATGCCTTTGATCTGTCAAAAGGCTCTGCCTCCTGAACGACGTATACGTTGTTCACCTTTTACATACAGCAAGTCACAAACCACTTGACAGAACCATTGGTATCTTTTAAAATTGGTACTACCATTGATTTAATTGCACTATTTTATATCAGTAGCGTCCGGTTAGAAAATTGCAAAGCATCGAAAACGGATTCATGGGTAACTTTTGTCCGGACGAAAAGAAATTCGAAGGCGGTGTTGCCAGAAGATGGTTTTGGGAATATTCTGACAACGCTGCTTATTTTGCCATGGAGTTGAAACATGAAGAATAGCCATATTGATGAATTGATCACAATTTTCGGTAAAGAACAGGTGCTGACCGAGCCGGAAGACATGATAGCGTACAGCTATGATGCGTCCCATGCAGAAGCGGAACCTGAAGCTGTTGTCTTTGCAACAACCACTGAACAGATCAGTGAGCTGATGAAGTTCGCCTATCGGGAGCATATTCCTGTTACACCCCGTGGACAGGGCAGTGGGCTCTCCGGTGGATCCGTTCCGCTGAAAAAAGGCATTGTTCTGTCGATGGACAAGATGCAGAATGTTATAGACTTTGATCCGGCAAACCGTCTTATAACTGTTGAAGCCGGGCTGACCACCTCCGATATTGACCCCATTGCCGCCGAGGCAAACCTCTTCTACCCTCCCGACCCGGGCAGTGTCACTTTTTCAACCATAGGCGGCAATGTGGCTGAGAATGCAGGGGGACTGCGTGGCTTGAAGTACGGGGTCACCAAAGACTATGTGAAAATGATGAGAGTTGTTCTGCCCCAGGGGGATATCGTCACCCTGGGCAACAAATGTGTCAAACATGTCGCCGGTTTTAATATGGAGGGAATTTTTGTCGGCAGTGAAGGGTTGCTTGGTATTATGACAGAGGTAACACTTGCACTTCTGCCGATCCCCCAGCATCACGAATCTGCTCTGGCTATTTTTGACAGCCTGGAGGATGCGGCACAATCTGTTTCAGATATCATTGCTGCCGGTGTTACCCCGTCCACCATGGAATTTATGGATAACATTACCATCAATGCTATTCAGAACTTCAAAAACTGTGGTCTCCCCCGTGATGCGGAAGCTGTATTGCTGATTGAAACAGATGGAGAAAAAAACTCTGCTGTCAATGAAATGGCAAAGGTCGAAGAGGCTGTCAGTAAAAATAATGTCAGGGAATTTTCCAGGGCAAGAGATATGGCTGAACGGGATCTGCTCTTTGCCGGTCGCCGAATTGCCCTTAACGCTCTTGCCAATGTAAAACCAAACCTCATCCTGGAAGATGCCACCGTTATGCGCTCTAAATTACCTGAGATGGTGAGTGGTATTGTCGATATTGCAAAAAAATATGCTCTACAGGTTGGTATTTTCGGCCATGCTGGAGACGGCAATCTGCACCCCACCTTCCTGATTGATATGAAAGATAAAGATGAAATGGCCCGTACGGAAAAAGCTGTTTCAGAGCTTTTCCAGCTTGCAATAGATCTTGATGGTACAATTTCCGGTGAGCACGGTATCGGTGTTGAAAAAAAGCCTTTTCTTGAAAATCAAATTGGTGCCGAAGGTATCAGGCTGCTGCAAAACATCAAAAAGACATTTGACCCGGAAAACCTTCTCAACCCCGGCAAAATGTTTGATATGACTTAACCTACAGGCTTCCTTGCAAAATTAGGATTTTCATTCAAAACGCTCCCAACACCCCGTATGAATACTCAAAGTCAGATAAAACAACAGGCAGAGATACACTTGCTGGAAGCAGCCAGAGAGTTTCAGAAATGCATGCAATGCGGCAAATGCCGGAGTGTATGCCCTGTCTTTAAAGAACTGGGTAATGAAATCTATGTTGCCCGTGGAAAAAATAAACTCGCAGAAAAGATTGTATCAGGAGACCTGCAAATTACCCAACGGGTAAAA
>JAUVON010000088.1 GCA_030599175.1 Desulfobulbaceae bacterium
ATTGTTACTTCATCCTTGTTTAATCCAAAGCCTGCAATGTCAACGGCAGTTTCACCCATACCATTACGATGAGGCTGACGTCCAGTCATAAAGGCAACACGGGTTGGTGTGCATGACGGCTCGGTGTACATACGTGTAAAACGCATACTTTGATCGGACAGTTTATTGATATGGGGCGTTTTGTAGCCACGAATAGAATTCAACTCAGGAATCCCCATATCGCCATAGCCAATATCATCAACCAGGATATAAAAAATGTTTGGCGGCTTGCCGCCATTTGTCTTGCGGAATGCAGCCAGTTTTTTTTCAACAGTTTTGTTATCCTTGGTCCATTGTTCGCCATGTTGCGCCTGAAGAACATAGTAGTCGGCATCGTGTACAACCTCTTTAGCCACACTGACATCCGGAGTGCTATATCCCACTGCCAGTCCAAGGCCAAGGATCACTGCAATGGCACTTAATTGTTTCATTGTTATCCTCTTGTTTATTTTTTTCAGAAGTCTCAGGCTCCTACGGAATTCCCGAGACTCTGCATAAAAAATCTCTCCATCCTTTGATAGAGAGATTATTTAAGTTTAGTTCTCCCCTGAACCCCAGTTTTCCATTGAAGGGTCATACGGAAGGTCATGCTTAAGGAGATCTTTTGGATCAAACGGTAAATCCTCCATATTCATACGGAATTTTCCAGCTTTTTGTACTGCTGGACGTGGGTTTTCAAGACCAGTCAAAAGCAATCCTTTTGCGTTTTTCAACAGATGCTCGTTTTGGCTATTACTCATCGTTTCTTGTCTGTAGTGACCTGTAAAAGAATTTCTCACGCCTCATCATCCAGAAGTTTAAGCACAGAGGGGTGGAATAGTTCTTCAATAGCTGTTTGGCGTTTGGTCAAACCCTGTTCATGGGCATAACGCATGACCAGTTTCAGCTCTTTACGATTGGCTTCAATGCCGTACGGCCAGAAGTTTTTTCCCATCAGCTTTTGAGTTTCTTCAAACTCCTGGGCCACCCATGGCAAAGAAACTTTTAAAGCCGTAGTGGTTTCAAGATTGTCGTAGGCGATTTTCTTTGCCCTGCTGTACATCTTAAATACATCCTTTGGCAATGATGGATTCTTGGCGATAGTGTCGGTACGAATGGCCACAGCATGCATGATTGGAAAGACACCTGTGTTTTTGAAGTAGCTTTGCTCTGCGGTTTTTACATCAGGAAAGAGTCGTCTGATATTTGGATTACCTTCAAGGAAAGATCGTGGCGTAATTGCTGTAATCAATGCATCACAACCACCAGTTAAAAGTAATTCAGATTCATCGACACCGGGAGGCCCTTTCCTTAACGGGAAGTTAGCTGGCAGAAAATACCGATTAAGTTTCTGTTTAACTATTCCGCCATCAGAACTCTCCGTCGTTTCAATCCACTGCATGTCATCTGCTTTAATTCCGTGCTCGTCCTGCAAAAAACCGCGAATCCAGGTATTGGCACTAAAGGCATACCCTGGTGTGCCAACTTTCTTGCCACGTAAATCCTCCGGCTTATTGATGCCAGAATCTACATGCACAAAAATATTCCTATGCCTGAAGGTTCGAGAAACAAAAACAGGAATGAGTGTATAGTCACGAAACCCTTCATTAATGAACTTTCTCATATAAGGAATCAAGCCAAGTTCCGTCACCTCATATTTTTGTTCGGAGCCAAATGCCTGGCGACTGACAGCGTAAATATTCTGAGTATCATAGTTAATGGTGGTGCCTTCGATTCCTGTCTGCCCATCCATGATGGCACGAACACGATCATATGCGTAGCCAGCGATATTCATCTGGCGTTTTTCAGCTTCAGCCGCTTGACCTGCCCGGCCACCCAACATGCCCAAAGCCCCAATTGTGGCTCCCGCTACTGAAGTTTTCAAAAACGTGCGGC
Organism: Desulfobulbaceae bacterium; assembly: GCA_030599175.1. Classification (GTDB taxonomy): domain Bacteria; phylum Desulfobacterota; class Desulfobulbia; order Desulfobulbales; family Desulfocapsaceae; genus Desulfomarina. The sequence continues at coordinate 1,915 of JAUVON010000088.1, forward strand.
GACTTGTATCATACTTCTTCATCGCATTCCTTTTTGATTGATTACCTGAGTGCCCCATAAGCATCGTCGTATACCATGTTGCACACGAAGGGACGAGATGAGGAGACATAGAGTTGCCGGAGTGTGAGTGGCTCTCGGACAACAACATGTTCTACCACTTGAAACTCACACCAATAACCGGGCCATATAAAGTCATATCCAGATTAAAGGAAGCAGGGCCTTCGCCCTCTTCGTAATCTATATCAAGGGCACGGTATCCTCCAATAAATGAAACATACTCAAAAGGCTGCCACTCAACAAGACCAAGTGCCTCCCAGGAAAATTCTGAGCCAACGCCAAAACCACCAATGTTACCAGAGGCGATGAGCTTCCAATCGTCTGCAAAAGCCCATATATAGCGTCCACCTATTATCGGATCTGTCCAGTCAAGGGTGGCATCAACCAGGGTTGGTCCCCTGGCTGGAGAAACTTCTGTAGTCATTTTTACATATCGCAGACCCGCGGTGGTATCAAAATAATGGTTGCCGCGCTGAATACGATAATATCCTGCGAGTTCTGTCAGCTTGAAGCCAAGGTCTATATCAAGAGAGTGGCCCATGGAAAGAGTTGCGTTATTATCGATTTTGAGTGCATTTACATCCAGATAAAAACCAAAATTACTCTTATGCAGAACATCGAAGTGCACAATAAACGCGGCTTCCAGGGAAGAAGTGATTTCATCTAAAGGTACATCAACATTTAGAGATGATCCACCTGAAGATGATCCACCTGACGTCAGAGATCCATCAATGCTAACTCCCCAGAGATAAAATGGTGCCAAGTTGAATTTCCAGTCATCCTGCTCCCCAGTGTCCTCCGCAAGCACTATTGAACTCTGGGCAAAGGTAAGAAAAATAAGTACAACCCATACCCGAAAAACTTTTATCTTCATCATTCTGTCTCCATTTTAAATTAGTATTGCATCGATTCTTCTACTCACTTTATCCTACAGAAGGATTCGCTTCTGCGTGAGACCACTTCTTTTGAGAATAAGTGTTAAGGATTTATGACATATCATCATACTTTGGTTGCATGAAACCAAAGTGAACCTATTATTATATTCAGTAATGAATTTTAACAGCATCACAAATCCGCCAAATTGAAATTAATGTCAGAAAAATTTTACAGTAGCCGAAGTTTCACTGATTTTGATGAGTTCTCAGAAAATCTTCATCATTGGAACATTACTATTACTCAACTGCAGACTGGGAAATTCTCAAATGTACTGCAACAACTTTCCACCGGAAATATACAACTGGCATTTGCCTCATTTGGAGGAGTCACCCAACAGGTTGGAGAGCCGCCCACGGGAAAGACAATTGTCCTGTTGGCAGACCCCTCAACACAGCTCGTATGGAGGAAGAAAAAGGTAGAGGATAACAGTCTCCTGCTTTTCCCTAACAACTCAGAACTGGATGTTCTCACCAGGGGGTATCAGAACAGTGTATTCACGTTAACCTTCACAGAAGATGCGCTGCTGTCACAATTCACTGAAAAAGAATATGAGACCTACCAGCAACTATCGGAAGAGGAATTACTAAACCTTCCTGACAATCATATCAGGATGCTGAGGAAACATTGCCGAGGGTACTTTCAAACCCTGGAAAGAGATCCAGAAATCCTGTCATCACAATTATTTCAGAAGATAATAGAAGATGAGTTGCTTTCGCTTATTAGCAGTACTTTTTTGTCCACAAGTGGTTCTTCCCAACAAAAGAGCAATGCATCATCAGCAAGAATCTGGCTGGATATTGAAAATTTCCTTGAACATTCAATTGACATTCCTGTTAAGGTTAGGGATTTATGCCAGGCAACAACTGTTAGTGAGAGAACATTATTACGTCTCTTTCACGAGCGTTTTGGAATGTCACCAAAAACATACCTCACCTGGAACCGGTTCAACAGGGTGAGACGAGAATTAAATAAATACGAAGAAGGGAGGGTTAAAGTTTCGGATATTGCAAACACTTATGGTTTCTGGCATATGGGGAAATTTGCTGCAGACTACCGTCGCCTGTTTGATGAGCTTCCTTCAGAAACACTGAAAAAACGTTTATCCTATCGTCACAATATCCACCCATGACTTGAGTTTATTATTCTTATAACCAAACCAGAAATGGGGTCATAAATGAGGTTAGAGACTTTTTATATTACGTCTCGCCCCATTCTTCCATAAGAACAGATCAGTGGCAATCTCTCCAACTTAAGAAAAACCGCAATTTGAACTTCTTCAAATGGCACTATAGATTGCCGTAAAGTAGAGCAGGCCCCTCTATTGCAAATAGAGAGGGCAAATCATCTGAATTTTCAAAGTTATAATTACGATAGACGACGTGAATACAAAAATGGTTACTACAACCATCTTTACTTTAGGGAAGGCTTATGACTGATATTTTGGAAAGAGTTATCTCCGAATCGGGCAGTTTTTTTGGGATTTGCTGCAACACCACAACACTCGTCTCTACAGCCTGCAGGATGCACGACGTCGGTCCTCTGGCTGCAGTTGCACTTGGCAGAGCCCTGACCGGAGCCGTTCTGCTCGCCGCCCTGTTAAAAGATGGTCAGTCCGTTCAACTGAAATTCGAAGGCAATGGTCCTTTGGGTAAAATCATTACTGAGGCGGGTTATGATGGCTGGGTTCGGGGATATGTTGCCAATCCCCATGCAGATCTACCGCTAAAGGATGGCTTAATCGATGTGGCTTCGGGATTGGGTCATGCGGGATTTCTGACCGTAATAAAGGATATCGGCCTCAACAAAAAATATCCGGGAACAATACAACTCTACACCAGTGAGATTGGGGAAGATCTTGCGTACTATCTTACGAAATCAGAGCAAACTCCTTCAGCCATTGCCCTCAGCATACAACTTGAGAAAGATGGGTCAATCGGTGCATCCGGAGGTTATCTGATACAGTCGCTTCCACCTGCTGAAGAGCATTCCCTCCTGCAAATCGAAAAAGAGATAAGTCAACTGCCGTCACCGGCACAACTCTTGCTCGATGGAAAAAGTCCGGGGGATATCCTCTCCACCATTTTCAACACTATCCCCCATAAAAAAACAGCAAGTAAAAATCTGTTCTTTTCCTGCAGTTGTAATCGAAGCAAAATGGAGAGTGCACTTTTTTCTCTTGGCTATGACGAACTATCAGACCTTCTGCAAAAGGAGGGCCAAGCAGAAGTCCATTGTGAGTTCTGCAGAGACACCTACACATTTAACAGAGACGAACTGGAGGACATGCTGGCCACCGTCCCCCATAGAAAGTATCACTGAACAAGCAAGATGAACTCGCAAAGCCCCCAACGACGGCAATACCCGCAACCCAAAAGCCACATTCTCTCACCACAGAGAGCACAGAGGACACAGAGGACACAGAGGACACAGAGAAAAGAATATCTTTTTGCCTTCTCTGTGCTCTCTGTGTCCTCTGTGGTTTAAGTTTTTCTTGTTTTTACAGCTTACTGCTTCTTCAACTTCTGCAGTGCCTGTTCCGCAGCAATGGTGATAGGCTCCATGCTCGGTTCGGCAGAAATATCCGGATTACAGGCAGAGGTAAACGTTGTCAGTTCAGGAATCGTCTTGCCGCCAAGAATAAATGCGGTGACGGCATCGATTTCCCTGGCCGGTGCGATGGCATGACTGACAATCTGACCTCCAATCAATTTCTCGGTTTTCCTGTCAAACACCAGTTTAATCTTCCACGGCTTCATGCCGGGGATCATTCCATGCTTACTCCTGGAGTCAACCACAGCACTGACCGTTTCAAAACCTTCTTTGGCTGCGTTTTCTTCTGTGAACCCGGTGGCGGTAATTGTCATATCAAACATTTTACAACCGCCTGCATCCAGTACACCAGGAAACTCAATATCAAAACCGGCAAGCCGTTTAGCTGCCAGCCGTCCCTGAACGACTGCTGGTCCCCGAAGCTGTCCTGGAGTTGGTTTTTTGGTGATGAAATTAAATTTTTCAACACAGTCTCCACCCGCCAGGATATCCGGATCAGATGTCTCCTGGAATGTGTTCACTTTGATGCCGAACTGCCCCATCTCCAGGCCGATATCCTTGGCAAGCCCAATATTAGGCCGAACACCGACATTCATAAAAACCATATCCGTGTCAAGGGTTTCCCCGGATGACAAAACAACGCCGGTGACCTTCCCAGCCTCACCAGTCAGCCTTTCTACTTTTACTCCGGTTCGAATGTTCAGCCCCTTTTCCTCAAGATATTCCCTGACAAAACCCGACATGTCTTTGTCCAGCATGAGAGGAAGCGGACGATCCATCAGTTCAATTACCGTAATATTAAATGAACCTGGACTAGTCTCCGCCAGAAGCGAAGCGATTTCCATGCTGATAAATCCGGCCCCGATAAAAGCGATATTTTTGGCATTTTCACCGGTAATATACGATTTGATTTTTTCAGCATCAGGAAGTCCGCGTAGTGTCATCACTCCTTCGAGGTCATTTCCTTCGATTGGCGGAACAAACGAACTGGATCCTGTGGCCAGGTACAGTTTGTCATATTTAAATTCCTCACCGCCGGAGACAAAAACACTTTTATTTGCACTATCCACCCTGGTAACTTCCTCCCGAACAACATTAATGCCGGCACCTTCAAGCATTTTATCGGGAACAACAATTGATTCACTGGCAGCCAGACCGGCTACTACGTGGGGAAGTGCTCACCTGACAATAAAAAATTCTTCCTTTCGAATAACGGTGACATCCACCTCCGGCATTAATTTCTTTGACATCATGGCTGCCGGTCCTCCGGAGCCACTACATCCGACAATTACAAGTTTTTCACCTTTTTTCATGTCATCTCCTTTGATTTGTCAGGTGTTAACCAGCTATTATTTCACAAACACTGCTAATTTCATCGGCTTAAAAATTTTGACACATCCAATATTTAAGAATCTGCTTTAGAACATATACCCAAAAACACCATATGTCAAAATAATTAAAAAAAGTTTAGAGGGGGCTCACTCTGTGATACCCCGGTCCTGTTATAGTCCTTTATAAATATAACTTTTACTCGTCTCCAAATCCGATAAACGGGAAAACATGTATTGTGGAGGAACGACAATGAAAAATAACTCAGCAACAATAGAGACCATCTCTTTAAACTCCTTGGTTCAACACTCCAGGCAGAAAATTTTAAAACAAATTTTATCTGTCTTCCAAGAGTTCTTCTCCTCTCGCAAAGAGCAAGTTGAATTATGCGTGGCCACTGTAGCTGTTGGAGCCATCTTTTTAGGATCGATCTTAATCTTTTTTATTCAGTTGGCGGAGTACGGCTGGTAAGAGCATCATTTTTTACTCCACAGCCATCAGAACTGGTTGTTGGCAATGGACTTTCAGGGAAAAGACAACTATTGTTGAAAACTTAGCCGATAACTTATTCAACTCTCATCCTTTATCTATGGAGTAATACAATGAAAGAAGTTCAAAACAATGCAAGAAACCTGATGAAAAATTTCTGCCGGGTATGCCCTGTATGCAACGGTATTGCATGTGCAGGAGAGGTGCCCGGAATGGGAGGGTTGGGAACCGGATCGTCCTTTATCGACAATGTGAAAGGTCTTGCCGCCAACAAGTTCAACATGCGTCTCATCCATGATGTCATAAATCCCGACACCGGAATGACCCTGCTCGGCAAACAGCTATCCCTCCCCCTGCTTGCGGCACCAATAGGCGGCGTATCCTTTAATATGGGCGGTGGCATAACTGAGAACGAATATATTGAGGCCATAGTCAATGGTTGCAAGGCCAAGGGGATTATCGGCTGCACAGGTGATGGAGTTCCGGAATTTATTCATCAATCAGGATTTGAGGCTATTAAAAAATGCGGTGGCCATGGCATCCCTTTTATAAAGCCATGGGAAGAAAAAGAACTCTATGGAAAGATGACCGCAGCAAAAGAAACAGGGACTGATATTGTGGGGATGGATATAGACGCTGCGGGATTGATTACTCTTCGTAAAATGGGCAGGCCTGTATCTCCTAAATCGCTTGATAATCTTGTTGAAATCATAAAAAAGAGTGAAATGAAATTTATTCTGAAAGGTGTCATGACTCCAGATGAGGCTCAGCTGGCAGTCGAGGCAGGAGCGGATGCAATCGTCGTCTCCAATCATGGTGGCAGAGTCCTGGATTCTGCTCCGGCCACCTCTGAAGTACTTGCTGATATCGCTGCTGCAGTGAAGGGTAAGATAACTATCCTTGCGGATGGGGGCGTGCGCAGTGGAGGTGATGTCCTGAAACTTCTCGCTCTCGGAGCGGATGCGGTAATGATTGGCAGACCATTCTCTATTGCCGCAGTCGGTGGTCTCCAGGGTGGTGTGGAAATGTATATTGATACTATTGGGGAAGAACTGAAGCAGGCAATGGTATTGACAGGAACCAGATCAGTGACGGACGTTGATCGTAACATTCTGTTTACCTCTTCCTGAAGCTGCCTTGACCGGATAGCTGGATAGACATTGCGTTATTTTGATTAATTACTATTATTACAGAATACTCACCTGAACAGATCGGAACTTTTAAAATACCTGGAGAAGTACCTTCACGAAATCATTTTTATACTATAAAAACATTATATAACCGTATACTTCGAAGTGACTTCCAAGGTATTACAAGAAATACCAATACAGTCTGCAATGGCTGGACTTAGTGTTCTGTCTCTGACAAACTACCATCTCATGGAGCAAATTATGAGTGATAAGGCAATATTGAATCTTGACGGTAAAAATTACGAATTTGAGATATCTATCGGTTCGGAAAACGAAAAGTGTTTTGACATATCCTCCCTGCGTTCAGAAACGGGATACATTACTATGGATCCCGGCTTTGGAAATACCGGCTCCTGCTTTTCCTCAATCACATATGTAGACGGGACAAACGGTATACTTCAGTATCGGGGTTATCCTATTGAGGAGGTTGCAGAAAAGGCCTCCTTTGTAGAAATTGCTTATCTTGTTCTCTACGGTGAACTGCCAAACGAAGTGGAATTACGGGAATTTTCCGCTGGCCTGAAAGAGCATGCCCCCCTTCATACCAATCTCGAGCACCACTTTTCCGGTTTTCCCAAGTCAGCACCACCCATGGCAATCCTCTCGGCTATGCTTAATCTGGTATCCTGTTTCCATCCACAGGTTCTTGAAGTTACTTCAGCGGGAGAAGAATTTGACAAAACAGCAACTTTGCTTCTGTCAAAAGTCAGGACCATAGCTGCATTTGCCTACCGAATGGCAGCCGGAAAACCGATAAATCATCCAAATCCTCACCTGGGATATTGCGGCAATTTTCTCCATATGATGTTCTCTGACCCTTACCAGGAGTACCAGGTCTCCCCGGTAGTAGAGAAGGCACTCAATTTATTTCTCATCCTCCACGCCGACCACGAACAGAACTGCTCTACTTCAACTGTCCGTGTTGTGGGCAGTTCCCGTGC
>JAUVON010000188.1 GCA_030599175.1 Desulfobulbaceae bacterium
AGGGTCGGAAAAATTGCAACAGAAAGGTATTCTCTCACCGGTTAAAGATGTGCCCTATGAGCTATTTAAGAATGAACTCTCTAAACGAAATATTGAGATAACTGAGAGCATAACAGAAATATAGAGGTGTCATTTGGAGGATCACAAATGCGGGGGACAGGAATGTCGCCCCGCATTGGCCATTGAGAATGGTTATACTACTTCCTGCATTATGACAAATTTCAAGGCGTGGGTGGTGCACTTGGTGACGCAGGCAGGTCTGAGCCCCGCATCTACGCGATCCATGCAGTAATCGCACTTAACCGCCTTGCCGGTTTCAGGGTTGAGCTGAGGAATAGTCCATGGGCAGGCACCGGCACAGGCCATGCAGCCGATGCACTTCTCCTGATCGATATAGACAATACCATCTTCCCGTTTGATCATGGCATTTGTCGGGCAGATCGGTGCACAAAACGGCTCTTCACAGTGATAGCAGGAGCGGAAGGTAAATTCCGTTTTAGGAACACTTTTTATTTTCACCATAACGGAATGATCAATTTCACATAACTGTGGTCCTACTGGCAAGTTCTTGTTGGCTTTGCAATGTACCTCACAGCCGTGACAACCTATACACCGTTTGCCATTGAGGTAGATCATATATTTGTTCATAATTCGACCCTCCTCTTGGGATTTCTGACACTGCGACGGACAATAACAAAGGCCTCACATAGATTAATTGCACCTCCTGCCGGATCCCAGTCATCAAGTTTATTAACCATAAGTTTCTGGTCACTTATTCCAGCATGGAGGCAACGAGTCTGGCGAGAAATTTCTCGACCGAAACCGTGTACCATATAGACTGCTTCAGAATGGATATAATCAACAACATTGGCTTCTACTGTCCCGGTGTAACTTTCATCTTCAGAGGTTACATCGACCAGGTCGCCGTGGGCTATACCCAGTTTGTTTGCAGCTTTAACATTTATCCATAGACTGTTTTTCGGCATCAGCTCATTTAACAGTGGATTATTTACAGTATGGCCATGGGTATGTACTGCCGATCGTCCATAAACCAATCTGAACATTCCTTTGGGTGGTCTGATAGGGGACACATATTCTTTAAGTGACGGCAAACCTGCCTTATCGAGTTTTTGACTTATAATCTCGATTTTTCCGGAAGGTGTCTTGAATTGACCATCAAGTTTTTCAGGGTCATACATGACAACCTCATCGCTGAGAGAAATAAAACCTTTTTCCTCAAAATCCTTGACAGAATAATCGGTTGGTTCAAGTTGCCATTTCCAGTACTCTTCTATGGAATTGAAGGGGAAATAGTCTTCCATATCTAACCGGTCAGCAAGGTTTTTGAATATTTCCCAGGATGGTTTAGAATCATTCTCCGGTTCCAAAGCTTTTTGTCTTCGTCCAAATCGAGGTTTGGGTCCTTTTTGTACGCAGATACCATTATCTCTTTCCAGATAGGTACATTCGGGCAGAATGACATCGGAGAACCAGCCAAACTCACTGTAATGTACATCGATGGAAACCAGCAGGTCGAGTTTGTCAAAATACTGTTCCTGCCTCTTTGGGTCCGGCATACAGGAAAAAGGATCATTGCGCATTGATATCCAGGCTTTGATCGGATAGGGATCTTCCGACTCCATGGTTGGAAAAAACAGGTGGCCAAGGCCCGGGCCTTTATCGAAATGTTTATATTTCCAGCCGACGCCGTCCCCCCGTTTGATATCCGGTTTAGGAACATCAATCGCCCTTATCCCCTTTTTACCGCAGTCACCAGGACCTTTGGGGATAATGAGCCCACCTTTCTGCTCGATGTTTCCCATAAGGATATTGAGTATATGAAGGGCTCTGGCGGCATAGAAGGAGTCTTTATACCTGGAAAGATTCCAGCCGGGGTGGAAAATCACTTTCGGCATATCTTTCTGCACTTCATCAATAAAATTTTTGATTGCTTTTTCTCTGACACCACACTCTTTAGCAGCCCAGGCAGGAGTGTATTGTTCCACAAAATAGCAAAGTTCATCAAAGCCGGTGACATAGCGATCAATAAAATCACTGTCATACGCCTCTCGTCTGATTATTTCATGAATCATTCCAAGGGCTAACGCATAATCCGTTCCGGGACGTACCTGAAAAAAACGGGTGGATTTTAAACCTGTAATTGTCTGACGAACATCGACATATGTCAATTTGCCGCCATTGTCAAGCATATCCAGAGTTTGCAGGTTTTCCGCAATACGCAGAGAAGAGAACATATTGCGGCCAAAAAGTACCAGATGATTGGCATTTTTGATATCGTAGACAAAACCTTTTCTGCCTACACCGTTTAAGGAAAGGCTGGAGTGATGGGTGTTTCGTCCACAGGTGCTGTCATGGTTGGTGTAATTGGGTGAACCAAAGGCATGGATAAAGGATTTATACATACCCTGCCACGGTCCTCCACGGGAGCTGAGTACCACAGATTCAGGCCCATATTCACTTTTTATTTTTTTAAGTTTATCGGCGATATAGTCATAAGCCGTAGGCCAGCTGACTGGTTTCCATCGGCCTGAACCACGTGCACCATCACGAATGAGCGGCTGTTGAGGTCTCTCCTTATCTGCAATCATTGCAGGGCCTGCTGAGCCTTTTGCACAGAGGGCACCCCCCAGCAGATGCTGGTTGCCCTCAATCCAGGTTACCTTATTGTTTTCTGTTTCCACCCGGATGGGACAGCGTACGGTACACATCCCGCAGATGGAATAGACAGACTTTGTCATTATACTTCCTCCTTATTCAAGTACATCGACTGATGGCCGATTGTTGTAATACTCTTTCTTCGAATTGTTCGGAACACTGGCCATCGTGGTTGTGCTGCACGATTTTGAGAGTTCGATTACGTTTTCTCATCAATTTTATGATGAAGAGACTGCAGATAATAAAAAGAACAGAAAGGATATAACAGAAGAGTCCTCCAATCAGTACGGGTTCGCTATTACCGAATTGGAGAATATGGTCTCTGCCAAAGAGTTCTAGAAGCCTCTCACTTCGATAAGCTTCATTTATATACGCTGCCATGGAAATAACCGGCAGATAAAAGGTGATAAAGCCGAGCAGTAGCCCTTCCAGGAAAAAGTCATAGTAAGCCTTGTTAAGCTTGGCAGTGTCTATGTTTTTTGCCAGAGTTTTTCCTTTTTCTCTGTCTTCACAGCGCATTGCCTCTTCACGTACCTTCAGCCAGTACTGAAAATCATTTTCCAGAGTTACAAGACGTTTTGTTTTGATATATTTTTTCAGTACCTTTGTTATTGCAACCGTCATAGCTGCCAGCAAAAAAATGACAGGAATTGGTCCAAGAAAATGCAGGTAACTGAGCAGATAATCAAGTGTGATCACACCCTGTTGTATCAGGGTGTGGATGTATTCCCAGGCTGTATCAAATAATTCTTCCATATCCGTTTGTCATAAGTATCTGCAGCGGCAAGCCACTGCAGAGTGTTTTTCTGATTAGAGCAGGCTTTCTCTGTTTATATCCAGTATTCAATCTTCAAAAACCTGAAGAAGAGGAAGAACAGAGTACATGCAAGGATGATCTTAAGAGCTTTCTCGCTGAAGAATTTCTGGAACCGGCTGCCGAGCATACCGCCGGCAAAACCACCGATAATAATGGAGATGGCGAGGGTTATATCCGGCAGGTATCCATTCATCACGTAACCGATAAAGGAACCGATACTTGAAAAGCAGGTACCGATAAGAGAGATCGGCACAGCCACATACATCGGCAGGGCAGCAATAGTGGTCATCATCGGCACGAGCAGGAAGCCGCCGCCGATACCAAAGGCGCGGGAAACAATACCTACGATAATACCCAGGCAAGCAAAGAGGGCTGGGTTAATACGGAATTCTTCGCCCCAGAATTTAAAGCGATAATCGAATATCCCTGATTTGACCGGCTCAATGGAACCCATTTCCACAGCACCGCCGGTTTCTTTGGCTTTTTTTACAGCGGCGTTGAATTTCTGGGTCATTGCCTTGATGTTCTTTCTCTTGGCCATTGCCTTGGGAGTCATTTCCATAATGGTTTTGACTGCCATTATTAAAACGAGCACGCCCAGCCATTCTTTATAGGCCTTCATGGAGAGATATTGGGTGGCATATTTACCAAGCCATACCGAGCCGATAAAAATACCTGCACCAAAGGAGAGACCAACCGGCCAGGCGACACGACGTTCAACTATGGCAAAACGGTAAAAACTGCCAAGGGGGGAGAAGAGGGTCAGGGCAATATTGGAAGGACGAAGTACGTTGGCTGCGTTGATACCAACGGGTCCTGCGGTCTGGACGACCAGCGCCTGGAAGGCACCCATCAGCATGCCGCCGGCAGCACCGATCATGGAGAAGTATGTTCCAACGAGGATTGCACCTATTACAATAAAGAGCGGGTTCATATAACGGTAGCCTTTGTTCAGCCAGAAACCGTTTTTCAATATGGTGTAGGATTCGGACTTGTCACCGTTTACATAAACATCAAATTTGGTTCCCGGTGCGGTGTGACGGAAGGAGGCAAAGGAGGCGGTAAACTCGCCGGTTGCCTTATCAAGTTTAATCGATGTGCCCTTATCCCAGTAGTTATCTGTTTGACCGATAACACTTCGGGCAAAGATGACAACCTTACCTTTTTTATTTCCCTCTTTGACAACGGTATTGATGCCATACTTGTTTTCATGGCCCCATTTGAGCATATTCCACTGCTCAGCGGTTTTAATCGGTCCAAGCATGCTCTTGGCAGTTTCATCAACCTCGGCGAAGTCTTTTTTCAGCTTGAACATGGAGGTTGTATAGAGTCCGCCGCCTTTTTTAAAGAGAAAGGAGGGTCCACCAAATTTCTTCTTAACATCTTCACCAAAAGCGTCACGGTTGCTGGTCACCATGTAGTAGAGCGGCGGCATCGATGTATCCATGGTGAAACCAGCTTTTTGGGCATTTTTCTTGAGTTTTTTAACCTCATTGATACCGTCAGTGTCTTTGGAGGCAAATTCATCCTGCTGGGCAATGGCAATATAAAGCTCCTCTCCAGGCTGAACTGTTCCCTTGATCGTGACTGTATCGCCGGCTTTAAATTCCGATGCAGAGATTGTATTTTCAGCAAAACTGCTGGTGTGTGCAACGAGGAAAAAAACCGCTGCGACTAGTGCTGTAGGCCAGAATGTTCTCTTCACTTTTTCGCTCCTTAGACTAAAAATTAATAAGTTACCGGATAAAATTATCTTTCCGGTTTTATGTGTAAATGGATTGCGACTATCTAGAGTTGCAATACCTTTTCTACCTTTGCCTCAAGTTCTTTTTTATCAATTGGTTTCACGCAATATTCATTGGCACCGAAACTGAGAGCATCCCTGGCTGTTTCAACCGTGGGATATCCCGTTAAAATAATGGCTTTCATTTCAGGCTGAAGTCGTTTGAGTTCTGCCAGCACGTCAATACCGCTCATTTTTTTTAATTTGATATCGAGGATAGCCAGGTCAATATGATTTTTATAGCCATACCTGATCGCATCCTCTTCTTCAGTGAAGGTGTGTACAGTGTGTCCCTGCCTTGAGAGGATCTTTTTGAGAAGTACAACTGCGTCAGCAACATCATCTAATATTAGAATTTCAGCCATTTTTGTCTTTTCCCGGTTGTTGGTTATCGGTAACTGACGAGGACTCCCTGTTATCATTTTGCCCGGGGACAGGGAGCTGGACATGCATTGCTGTACCCGGAGTCAGTTGGCAGCTGTTTTTATACATAACAGGACTTTCGATGGTGATTGTACCGTTGTGGTCTTTTATGATTCCATAGCTCACAGAGAGTCCAAGTCCTGTTCCTTTGCCAACCGATTTAGTGGTGAAAAAAGGATCAAATATACGGTTTC
>JAUVON010000290.1 GCA_030599175.1 Desulfobulbaceae bacterium
AACTTTCAACGCATATATAAGGTAAAATATGACATTCACCGAAGGCAGCTCCTACGCAAATTTCACGCTCAAGAAACATGAATTTATCCAGGAAATCGAATCCGACGTTTTCCTTTTTGAACACGACCAGCTGAGATGCCCTCTTCTGGCAATCAAGAATGATGACACCAATAAAACCTTTTCTGCAGGCTTCAATACTATCCCCACCGACTCTACCGGAGTCGCGCATATCCTGGAACATTCGGTATTGATGGGTTCAAAAAAATATCCGGTCAAAGATGTCTTCGGTGAAATCAACAAAGGTGGGCTGACAACCTTTCTCAATGCCATGACCGGATCCGATATCACCTATTATCCCTTTGCCACCAGAAATCTGAAGGAGTATTTCAATATCATGGATGTCTACTGTGATGTTGTTTTTAATCCGCTTCTGAGCCGAAAAACGTTTGAACAGGAAGGCTGGCACTATCACCAGGAAGGGACAGACAATCCATTGCAGTACCAGGGTGTAGTGTACAATGAGATGAAAGGGGCATTCTCCGACCCGATTCGCTTTATTTTTCATCATATTTTTGCAGGGTTAATGCCCGGCTCAACCTACTCCCATGAGTCCGGAGGAGATCCAAAAAATATCCCCGACCTCAGTTATGAAGAGTTTTGTTCCTTCCATAAAAAACACTACCACCCATCCAACAGCATGTTATTTGTTTACGGGGACGCACCACTCATGGATGAACTCAACTTTCTTCAGAACAGGTTTTTCTCAGCTTTTCCGAAGCAGGGGCATCATGTAGCTGTTGATAAAGGCGAACTGGCTGCAAAACCCGTTTTCATAACTGATACGTACGCTGTTGATTCAGAGGATACAAAAGAAAAAACCTTTCTGGCTATCGGTACTAACGTATCAACAGTAGCCAATCGTGAGGAGAATACCGCCTTTCAGATTATTGCCAACATCCTCTTTAACTCCGATGGATCACCTCTTAAAAACGCCATCGTCTCCAGCGGATTATGTAAAGATTTCGGTGGATTGTATCTGCCTGGATCCTCTTACAGAACTATGATGATCAGTTACCTGGTGGGCAGTGAACCGGAATACCGTGATGATTTCCTGACCCTTTACACTACCACCCTCAGAACAATGGTGGAAAAAGGGCTGGATCCGGATCTGGTACTTGCTGAGCTGAATAAATTTGAGTTCAGTTTCAGAGAGGAGTCAAGCAAAGCCCAGAAGGGCCTTGAGCGAACCGGAAAAGCTATGAACGCAATAAAGTATGGAAATGACCCGTTCCAATACCTGATAAGTGAAGAGCTTATCAAAAACCTGCGTCACAAGGCTCTGAAGGAAAACTATTTTGAAGAGTTGATAAAGAAGTACCTGCTGGACAACCCATCAAACGTCACTGTCACCCTGACTCCCGATCCGGGCAAACAGGCTAGAAACCAGGCAGAGGAACAGCAGCGTCTGGCAGAGTACGACTCTTCGGTCACCGAAGAGGAAAGAACGGAGCGCATCGAAGAAACCAGGAAGCTGATGGAAGAGCAGCAGACTCCCAACACTATTGAAACACTCTCCCTCCTGCCCCGACTTACCCTGAAAGATCTTCCGACCAGGGTTGATTTTCACAAGGTCAGCCCGGAGGAGATGTTTGGCCAACAGGTGCTGGTCAGTGATCTTGCGACCAACCATATCTCCTATCTTGACGTCGGTTTTGATGTTACATGCCTGCCGCCGCACCTGTTGCCATGGCTCGACCTTTTTGGTACCATCCTTACCGAAATTGGTACTGAGCGCCTCGACTATAAGCAGTTTGCAAAGGAAATTGCCACCTGCACAGGTTCTTTTTCCCATTCTCTTACCACTTATACAAATCGCAATGAGATGGGTGTCACCCGTCCGGTACTCTGGCTGCATCTTAAATGTCTACCCGACTACCTGGAGAGAGCACTCCATCTTCTTGGAGAGATTTTCTCAAGCGCATCATTTAAAGACCGGGCAAGAATCCGTGAAATCGTTGGCCGGGAGTTTGCCTGGGCAGAACATGCCGCTCAGAGTGAGGGGTATAACCTTCCCACCATCCGACTCTTTTCACACTTAAGTACCGCCGGGAAATACAGTGAGATGTTCAGTGGAGTAACCGCTTACCAGGCGGTCAAAAAACTTGCTCTCAACTATGATGCCGAGGAAGAAACCTTTCTTGGCGCCCTGCAGGAGATGAGTTCACTGCTGTTTAATAAAAAGAATCTGCTTCTTGCAATAACCGGTGATGGTGATGAGATTAAACATTTCTCAAAAATCGGTGGTTGCATCACCGAGTCCCTTGGCTCTGCACAACCCACAGCCCAAGCTCTGCCGGATCTCTCCTTTGCCCGCCATGAGGCATTTATCACCTCCGCAGAGGTTGTCTTCGCGGTTCAGGGTGGTAATCTCCTGAAAGACGGTCATGGGTATAACGGCCATTTTGAAGTGCTGAAAACCTATCTCTCCCGTGATTATCTCTGGAACACTGTCCGCCAGATGGGTGGAGCATACGGCTGTTTCATCCAGTTTGGTCAGATAAGCGGCAACCTTGCCTTCATAAGCTACCGTGATCCCCAGGTTAAAAAGACATACGACGCCTACGACTCAGTGCCCGACATAGTCAAAAAACTGGATCTTCCTGCTGAAATAATGGAACAGCTTATCACCGGAACTTATGGGAATTTTGATCCCCTCCAGGGTTCTGCAGCAAAGGGTGCCACTGCCAGAAATGATTTTTTTAACGGCATTGACACCGAATATAAGCAGCTTCGCCTTGAAGAAATAACCAGAACAACGGTAGCCGACCTTCGCAGTTTTGGACCGGCTTTTGCCAAAATGACCGCAAAGAGCTATCGGGCTATTATCGGTAACCGGAGAAAGATAGAGGCTGACCGTGGTCTTTTTGATAAATTGACTGAACTTTGATATTTCCTGGGTGTTAGTGCCATTCTCCTGAAAAACTGTAATAAAAAGCAGGGAACTCTTTAACCAGTAGAGTAAGGAGCAGGTTTCCCTGCTCCTCCTCGTCAAACCGGACATGCGGATTTCCCGCATCCGGCTTTCCCTGTGTTTTCATATTAATACTATCACGAAAAGAGTTTCGCTTTCACAACTGTATCAAGCCTAAATTCTGAATGTGCCGATACCATGTTACCCCTTGCGGAGGACGATAGGGGCGCTGACTCCGACGTTGCAAGTGTTTAATCACCTTAACTCGAATATAATTATTCATCTTCCTGAACGGTTTCCGTGAGTATCCTTTACGGAAATAACCCTTCCAACCTGCCAGTTGCAGATTGAGATATCCAATTATTTCAGGAACCGGCATAAAGGAGGTGCGACTGCAAAGCAATTCACCTACCTTTACACGCCGTCGACCACAAGATGCATCGCTGACAAATAAGTTCAGATAACGGGTGTTGCGACCATGGAGATCCTTATCGTAGCGGAAACTATAGCCCAGAAAATCAAGCCGAGTCCCCTCTGTCGACAGGTCATACATCTTAGTCTTCTCACGATTTATGACCAGACCAAGCCAATCCTCCACCGTCAATTCCAGCCAATCTGTTATTCGTGGCCCCATATAGCGAGCCAAAATTACAAAATCATCGGCATACCGTATCAATTCGGCATTAGCAAAATGACCCGGACCAGTGCTTATCGAGAACTGCCTGTCCAACCAGTGTAAATACAGGTTGGCAAGTAAGGGGGAAATTACTCCTCCTTGAGGTGTGCCTGTTTTGCTCTGTTTGCGCACGGGAGGACCTTGGCCCTCTTGCACCGGAACCTTAAGCCACATACGGAGAAGTTTCAGCACACTCCTGTCACTAATACGCATCTCTACGCATTTCATGAGCTTCTCATGAGGGATGCTATCAAAATATCCCTGAAGATCGGCATCATACACAGCGGTCTTGCCTTGCTCAAGCCCATGTTTAATTGCGTCCAGGGCTTGATGGGCATTACGCTTAGGCCGAAATCCATAAGAGCAGTCAAG
>JAUVON010000072.1 GCA_030599175.1 Desulfobulbaceae bacterium
AATCACACCGGAGAGCTTACGTTTGCCGTGTGTGATATAAAGATAAAAAACCATCTCCTTCTCTTCGCTGCGTTTTTGCACAGACTTGATAGCATCCCCTGTTGTCAACTCTTCATCAAGAAACATAAAATATGGAGACATGAGTCCACCGGCTGATTCAGGATGATATTGCAGCAGTTCATCGACTTCTTCCCTGTCCTTCTTGGCCATATGCTCACGGACATCATCGGCCAGGTCCTCAGGGAGGATCTCCAAAAGATCGACAGCATCATCGGACGGCATACCCGAGAGTATTTCCGCCATATACTGCGAGCTGAGTCCTTTAACCAGTTCAATGACCAGCGAATCATCTAATTCACTTAAAAATTCGCCGACAAATTCGCTCTTACTTATGACATCGAAAACTGCTGTCCGTTCATTTTCTGTAAGGTGCCGGAAAAGCCACGCCATATCAGCAGGATGCGTTTTCCCAATAAGTTTTGCCAGATGACCAGTCGCTCCCCGTCTGTTCAATCTTCTGACCATATCAAGAATAACCATTCCTTCATTGCCAATGAGTTCTCTTTTTCCTTTTTTTTCCATGCCTTACCCTAAAGAGCTGATTTCATAAAATAGTCTTTGTTTTTGAATCTCAACCAAGTATATTGCCCAAATTATTCACTCTACAACTCCATGGTCATCAAGGTCAAACTGTTTTTCTATCTCTTTTGCATTTATAATTTTCACGAGATTACCAATCATGTCTAATCATTCCCGAAAAGACATTGAAGATCGTTTTACAGAAGCCTGTGAACTGCATTCCCGTGCAGAATTTATCGCAGCTGAAAAAATCTACATCCGCCTCTTAGAACAAGTACCCGCGACCGGGATGCTACATTACAATATCGGTCTGCTCTATTATCAAACTGAAGACTTCAAAAAGGCACTGGTCCATTATGCAACAGCACGAGATCTTGCCCCTCAGGATTCTGATCTTCTATTTAATTATGCACTCTGTCAGAAGAAACTGGGACAACTTCGAGATGCCGCATTAAGTTTCAGGGAATTGATCCAAATATCACCAAACGATCCTGATACTCTTTACAACCTTGGTAACTGCTATAAAGAATTAAAAGAACATAAAAAGGCAGTGAAGTCATATCGGCTGGTTCTGGATCTGGAACCCAATCATTTACCTGCTATCAAAAACCTTGCCTATTTGTTTCATATTCTCGATGACAGAGAAAATGCCCTCGATTATTATAATCGTGTCCTTCACTTTGACCCGGATAACTCCCAGGCAATTCATATGATATCAGCTCTTACCGGAGCCCATATCAATTCCACCCCTTCAGAATATATAAAGGACATATTTAACAGTTATTCAGAAAATTTTGATGAGGCCCTGCTGGATGGTCTCAAGTACGCAGTACCTGAAAAACTCAGATCACTGTTTGATGCCCTTGACTATCCAGTCAAATCCTTTTCCAGATGCATCGATCTCGGCTGTGGCACCGGACTGGCCGGGAATGAGTTTGGCGAGCTATGTAAACATATAACGGGAATAGATCTATCGGAAAAGATGATTGAGAAAGCAGTGGAGAAAGGTATTTATGATGTTATTCAAGTCGCAGAAATAACAAAGTTTTTAAAAGGAAAGAGAGATGAATATGACCTGGCAGTGGCCGCAGATGTTTTAACTTATCTGGGGGATTTAGATCCAGTGTTTGCAGCACTTACCGGTGCTACAAAAAAACAGGCTCTTTTCTGTTGTTCAACTGAGAACAGTGATCAACCTCATTTTCATCTCTGCACAACTGGAAGATTTGCCCACTCTCAGGATTACGTTTTAAAAACAGCAGCTCGATATGGTTGGAAAGCTGTTAATATGACCACGACCACCTTAAGAAAGGAAGAATCAGACTGGGTTGAGGGTACACTCTATTTTCTTAATAAAATATAATGGCGGCGCAATTAGAAGCCTGTCCGAGAATAAGCATTTCGAAGTCTGCGCTATCTGTTTAAAATCGAGGTTTTCCAAAAAAATAAGCACAGCCATATACGTGATATCGCAAGCATTATTATTTTGAAAATAACGAAGAGTTTGGGCAAAATGCATTCTCGGACAGGCTCCTAGCGCAGAAGTTCTGGAGTAAGGCACTAACCAAAAATTGAGGTTTTCTGGGCAATATAACATATCCCAAGTCCAATCGTCATGGCAATCAACCCCATGGAACGTAATTGCCCGGCACTCATTGTACTGAGTTTTTTCAACCACTCACGCATGCCTTCGGGGGAAGCGACATAGGGAAGCCCTTCAAGAACGAGAATAAGTCCTATAAGTAGTGTTAATAATTTCATGCGTAATCTGTGATTGCTTTTTTCAGAACGTTTAATATGATAGTATAGAATATACTGATTTATGGCGTTGTTTTTATTTCTTCGATACGACTGATGTATTTTAAAGACTAATAGAATCCATCCTCTCTGTCCATGCAAAATTAAGGGAAAGTTTTATCTATGGTCAGACACTAACTAAATTAAAAATATCATATCATGAACAAACCCAAACAAACTAAATACAGTGAGGCTGGCGTTGACATAGATAAGGGCAACGCTTTTATTGAAGAAATAAGAGATATTGTCAACTCCACTCATCAGCGAGGTGTTCTTGGGGAAATTGGTGGGTTTTCCTCACATATGGTGATTGATACCAATAAGTTTAAGCAGCCTGTTATCGTCAATTCAACGGATGGTGTTGGAACAAAACTGGCTGTAGCGCACCTCTGCAATAAACATGACACCATAGGTATTGATCTTGTTGCAATGTGTGTTAATGATCTCATTGTTGGAGGGGCGACCCCTCTCAGTTTTCTTGACTACTTTGCAATGGGAAAACTTGATCTTACGATAGCAAAGGCCGTAGTAACAGGTATTGCAGAAGGATGCATCCAGGCCAATTGCTCCCTTGTCGGTGGTGAGACTGCGGAAATGCCAGGACTTTACCAGGGTAATGATTATGATATTGCAGGCTTTGTTACCGGTATTGTTGATCGGGATGCAATAATTGATGGCTCAGATATCAGGCCCGGCAACAAAATCATAGGGCTGCGCTCATCCGGTCTTCACTCTAACGGTTATTCGCTTGTTCGAAAAATCTGTTTTTCCGACCATAATTTAACCGTCGACCAATTCATTGCCGAACTTGACTGTCCTCTCGGCGAAGAACTCCTGAGACCGACGAAAATTTACGTCCAACCTATACTTAATGTGATGAAAAACTATGCTATCAACGGGATGGTTCATAACACCGGGGGTGGCTTCATTGATAATATTCCGCGAGTACTTCCAAGAGGATGCAAGGCCATTATTGACACCAAAGCATGGGCCCCACACCCTGTATTCCCCTTTCTCGAAAGAATGGGCGAAATCCCATCAGAGGAGATGTACAGAACATTCAATATGGGTATTGGTTTATTGGCTATAGTAGACGAGGACAAGGCAGGTGATATAAACCATCACTTCAAAGCCCTGGGTGAAGAGCCGTATATTATTGGTGAAATTGTTTCACTTGCAGAAAGTGAAGAAAACCCGGTGGAGATAGTCTCAGACAGGCGTAGAAATTAATAAAGGAGATCGAATTTTTTATAACGCCATCAGTTATTGATAACCTCGTAAAAAGGTGATTCGAAGTTTCAGATGGCTAAGTCAAAAAGTTCGATATACGAGGCGTAGTGTTTTTCTCGGGCCCTCAACAATACATGTGGTATGTTGAGGTTCTGAGAAAAACCTACAACGAAGGAGATCGGACTTTTTACGACGCCATCAGTTATTCAACACCGCAATCACCAGTACCGCCCAAGATCTTTTCAAGAGCATGATCTATTACAGGCAAGACAACTTCCAGGTTCTCTCGCGCGGCCTTCAAACTTCCCGGTAGATTGATTATCAGGCTTTCTCCCCTGATTCCGACCTTCCCCCTTGAAAGCATAGCCCTTGATGTCTTCGCCAGACTGGCTGCGCGCATAGCTTCCGCCATCCCGGGAATTTCTCTTTCCACAACTTCCTTCATTGCCTCAGGTGTTACATCAGTTGGAGAAACCCCGGTTCCCCCCGTTGTTATAATGAGAGAAATTTTTTGTTTGTCGGTGAGCTCAATCAAAGAATCTACAATAATCTGTTTTTGATCAGGGATTACACTGTATGCCTGCAGTTGATATCCTTCAGTAAGCAACTTCTCTTTAATATAAGCACCACTGGTATCCTCACGTTCACCACGTGATCCTTTATCACTCAATGTGAGGACACCAAAAGTATATTTTCCCTGATCGGCGTTCATTGATTCGATAACGCTCTATTCCTCATTTGATTTTGCAATAATCTTGTCGGAGATATGGCTTGGCACTTCTTCATAATGTGAAAATTCTATACTGAAAGTACCAAGACCTCCTGTCATTGAGGTCAAATCTGTTGCGTAGGACTGAATTTCAGCCTGCGGCACCTGAGCGTTGATAATTTCTGACTTTTCGTCAGAGTCCATTCCCATGACCTTGCCTCGACGGGAATTCAAATCCCCCATGACATCACCAACGTTGTCTTTTCCTACCCTGATCTCCATAGTCATATGAGGTTCAAGCAGGACGAGTCCGGCTTCCTGGGCACCCTTTTTAAAAGCAAGTGAACCGGCAATCTTAAACGCCATCTCAGAAGAGTCAACGTTGTGAAAAGAACCATCAACAAGGACAATTTTGACATCAATAAGAGGATAGCCGGCAAGCACTCCTCTCTCCATTGCCTCCTGAATTCCTTTATCAACCGCAGGCCTGTATTGCTGAGGAATTACCCCACCGACAATCTTATCTTCGAATTCGTATCCTTTGCCTGGTAGTGGTGAAATCTCAATCCAACAATCTCCATACTGCCCACGCCCCCCACTCTGCTTCTTATGTTTTCCCTGAACACGTGCAGATGAACGAATGGTTTCCATGTACGGGATTTTCGGCACCTCAAGTTCCATCTGAACACCGAATTTCCTTTTAATCCTGGTGCCAACAGTATCGAGATGTACCTGACCAACCCCGGAAAGAAGAATCTGTTTAGTCTGGGACTGCCGTGTCAGCTTTAATGTCAAATCTTCGTCAAGCATTTTTGTAATTGAGGAGAAAACCTTTTCTTCCTCTCCCTTCTTTGCACTCACAGCAAATGAAATCACGGGCTTATATGGTTCAGGTTTTTCAAAAACCACAGGGTTGCCTGCATCGCAGAGGGTGTCACCCGTTGTTGTTTCTTTGAGTTTGGCAACGGCGACAATCATGCCGGGTCCTGCACTGTCCACAGGTTTCTGTTCTTTGCCTTCCAGAATATAGAGCTGACCGAATCGCTCCGATTCTTTTTTGCTCGAATTATAAAAACTGTCTCCTTTCAATGTCCCGCTAAATACTCTGAATATCGTCAATCGACCTGCATAGGGATCAGCCATAGTTTTAAAAACAAGGGCTGAAAAAGGTTCGTCAACGGATGGTTTTACCTCAACGGGATCTCCACTCTCAGGATGAATTGCAGAAAGTGGTTTCATTTCTGCGGGGGACGGCATGTAGGAATTAATGATATCAAGGAGTGGTGCTGTTCCAAGATTGAGGGTGGCGGCACAAACACAGACAGGTGCTATTGCTCCACTGATAACCCCATTTTTCAGCCCAGTCTTCACATCATCTGCATTCAATTCACCTTCTTCAAGGAATTTTTCAATGAGATCATCATCTGTCTCTGCAACTATTTCCATCAGGTTTTCACGATATACACTAACTTCATCAACAAGGTCTTCAGGGATGTCGGTTTCAGAGACTGTACCTTTGTCACCTTCGAACAGGTACGCTTTTTCGCTTATAATATCCACATACCCTTTGAAATTATCTTCGGCACCAATAGGCAGTTGTATAACTACCGGATTAAAAGGGAGAGAAGCTTTTATCTCTTCTAGGGTTTTGGAAAAATCTGCCCGCTCACGATCCATTTTGTTAACGGCGATAACCGTCGGGAGATTTTTATCTTTAACAATATTTGCAAACTTCACAGTCTGGCCTTTAACACCAAGCACTGCTCCAATGGTAAACAGGGCACTGTCACATACCTGAGAAGCAAAAAGAGCTTCATTCAGAAAATTATCATCACCAGGAGTATCGATCAGAAAGATATCATGTTTTTTCCATGGATAATTATGAAAACTGGAACTGATGGATATTCCCCTGCCAACCTCTTCATCTTCATAGTCCATTGAAGAACTTCCATCATCGACCTTGCCGAGTCTGTTAATTTTCCCGGCTGTATAGAGCATAGCTTCAGCAAGCGAAGTTTTACCACAATTACCATGACCGAATATTGCAATGTTTCTAATCATATTTGTATCCTGCATTCGTATCTCCTCAAAATCGACGATTGTTCAATGATATTTTTTAATATCTCTCGCAGGAACACAATAATATCCTGTTCAAAATGTCAATACCCGGCCAATTTCCCTGCACCTTTCTGCATTCTTCAGATGCCACCACACATATATGCAATTTCAAAATACAAAGTCAAGCAAGAAGAGACCTGACGGAAAGTTTGGAAAATTTAATTCTCATTTAAAATTGAAAAATAATTACCAGGATGATTTTCTGGATTATTTCTTTCAATCAATGTATCTTTGACCGGCAAAACTATTTTTTCTCAGGGTATCTCTCAATTGACCGATCAATCCGACAATAAAAAGACCATTGCCAAATCTGCCGCCGTTGTTTCCATAGCAATAATGTGCAGCAGGCTTCTTGGATTAGTGCGGGAACAGGTATTTGCAGGATTGTTTGGAGCGGGTTTTGCCTATGATTCTTTTGTTGTTGCCTTCAGAATTCCTAACCTGTTAAGAGACCTTTTTGGCGAAGGGGCACTCTCGGCAGCTTTTGTCACGGTCTTTTCCGCCTATGACAGCAACAGATCCAAAGAAGAGACATGGCAGCTTGCCTCTAATGTGTTCACATTCATCGCAATTCTTCTGAGTCTGCTCACATTAGTTGGTATATATCTGGCGGGCCCCATTGTATCACTACTTGCTCCTGATTTCAGCCTTATTCCGGGTAAGGCTGAGCTTACTGAAAAATTGACCGTGATCATGCTGCCTTTTCTACTCTTTATTTCCCTTTCAGCAGTTGCCATGGGAATCCTTAACACCAAGGGTCGTTTTTTTGTACCCGCACTGGCGTCAAGTTTTTTTAATCTGGGTTCAGTTATTGGAGGAACAACACTTGCGTTTATTCTTCCCAGATATGGTCAGCCTGCAATTGTTGGCATGGCTATAGGGACTCTTATTGGCGGGGTTATGCAGCTTGGAATGCAGCTACCATCTCTTTACAGGACAGGCTTCCGCTATAAACCCGTTCTTAATATTGCAGATCCGGGACTCAGAAAAATACTCAAGCTGATGCTTCCAGCAACAATTGGACTGTCAGCCACCCAGATCAATATCTTTATCAATACAAGCTTTGCGGCATCCTGTGCCGAAGGTTCTGTCTCCTGGCTGAATTACGCCTTCAGGCTGGTACAACTGCCGATTGGACTGTTTGGTGTAGCACTTTCTATCGCTATGCTGCCGCTCCTTGCAAAACAGGCTGCAAAAAAGAATATCCCGGAGATGAGAGACACCATGGGAACTTCACTTACTATGGTGTTGGCACTTACGCTCCCGGCAACGGCCGGACTGATTATCCTCTCTGAACCGATAATACGGCTTATCTTTGAGCATGGGGCATTTACCCCGGAAGATACACTGGCAACCGCTCAGACATTATCACTTTACGCCTTTGGCTTGTTCGCCTATTCGGCCAATAAAGTCCTGGTACCCGGTTTTTACGCAATTGACATGACCAGATACCCGGTGATAGCAAGTTTTATGGCTATTGGGTTTAATATTGCAATTATCACCATGACTATTGAACCTTTTCAGCACCTTGCAATTGCAATGTCAACTTCATGTACAATGGTGCTGAACTTTATCTTCCTTGTTATAGTACTTCATAGAAAACTCGGCGGCTTTTCTCTTAAAAGTCTGTCGGTCGGTGTTTTAAAAATTCTCCTTGCAACTTTTGGTCTGGCTCTGCTGCTTATGATAAGTCTGCCATTGTTTGAAACTGCACTTGATGGCAACAAATTTTATCAACTGCTGTCTGTCCTGTTCATTATTGGTTCTGCAACGCTATTTTACGGTCTGTTATTATATCTGTTACGACTCCAGGAATTCACTCTCTTCATAGACAAGTTCAGACAAAAATTTGCAAGGAAATAAACTCCTTCATTCATCGTTATCCAAACCCTCAATTTTCTTTTTCAGAGAACTGATTTCCGCCCGTAATTTTTTTATATCTGAAGCTCGGGCAAGTTGCATTTTGCCAAGTGTGGCTTCAACCATCTCTTCAGTCTGCTTCCTGAACTGTTCCTTGGATTCTTCCGTTTTGTCCAGCATGTCCTTAACAATCTTTTCCCCTTCCTGCTCAGACAGTTTTCCCCTGTCTACAAACTCCTGCGCAATTTCCTCTATTTTTTCTTTTGTTAGAGCGGCAGCTCCGATCCCTGTAAGCATAGTTTTTTTGATCAAATCAATCATAATGTCTCCTTAAATTTAGTGAAGGTCTGTATACCCTTATCTCCCATGGATAAAATCCTTCGCAGGACGTGGCAGATAGAAGAAAGCACAATTTTCCAAGATGGCATCCTGTCAACTCTGACATGTTCTTTGAAATGATTTTTAGGCAAGATTTTAAGGAATATTACACGAGATAATAGGATCCAACTATATTATTCTTGAATTTTTCTTTGATTTACCCTAGATTTTTCAGGCTTCATATTTATTGGTATACTGATTTGAGTTGATATAGCCAAACTGAAAAAACTCCAGATATTAAAAGCCAGAATGGTAAAGATAATCCATGTTATTTTTGATGCCGTCAATATCCACTAACCATTACCCATACAAGTGATCATGCAGAACCGAAGAATAGTTATCACCGGTGTTGGCCTTGCCGCCCCAAATGCATCAAACCTGAAAGAATACAGAGAAAAATTACTTAATGGTGTAAGTGGAATACAGGAAATAGATCTCAGGTATTTCGGTAAAGCTCCTGCAGGCATCTGTACCTTTCCCGAAACAAAATACCGGAAGAAAAAGGAAAACAAGAAAGGCACAAGAGCCGGCTGCCTTGGGGTTTATTGTGCCAATGAAGCACTTGCAGATGCAAAGCTTGATATAAATCATTATGATATTTCGAAGGTTGGGGTTCTTATCGGCTTAACAGAACATGGTACCGTTGAAACTGAAAACGAAGTCTACAACATCAAGCAGTTTGACTATGATGTTAAATACTGGACCCATCACCATAACCCGAGGACTGTCCTCAACAATCCTGCTGGTGAGATTACCATGAATCTAGGCATCACAGGGCCTCATTATACCATTGGTGCAGCCTGTGCTGCCGGAAATGCATCTCTTATTCAGGCTGTTCAAATACTCCGACTGGGCGAAGCAGATATGGTCCTGGCAGGAGGAATATCCGAATCGACCGGTTCTTTTGGCATTTTTGCAAGCTTTCAAGCACAGGGGGCTCTTGCACACGCTGATGATCCGACAACAGCCAGCCGACCATTTGATGCGGACAGAAATGGTATAGTCATATCAGAAGGCGCATGTGTCTTTGTTCTCGAATATCTGGAAAATGCTGCTAAAAGAGGTGCTCATATCTATGGTGAAATTGTAGGTTATGCAATGAATTCAGATGCCAGAGACTTTGTTCTTCCCTATGGAAAACGACAGGCAGAGTGCATGCGACTTGCCCTCGAGAGAGCAGAATTACAACCTGAAGATATTGATCTTATTAACACCCACGCCACCGGTACAAAACAGGGGGATACGGAGGAATGCAAAGCCATTCGAGAGGTCTTTGGTGAATCGAAATCCACCTATGTAAATAACACTAAATCCATTATAGGACATGCCATGGGAGCAGCCGGGGTCCTTGAACTGGCCGGCAATCTACCCTCGTTTGAAGATAATCTCGTTCATCCGACCATTAATATTAAGAATCTTGACCCTGAGTGTGAACTTCATAATCTTGTGATTAACAAACCGGTCAAGGTAAATTCAATTACCAGTATCCTCAATAATTCATTTGGTATGGTAGGCATAAATTCAGCGGTTATTGTAAAGAAAGTATTGGATTATCAGGAAAACCCTCCCCTATAAAAAATAACTATAAAAAAGAATACCAAGGTATGTTATAAATAAAGGTTTGCGTTAAACAAACGACATCCTCCTAGAGGAGTTCACATATTTCATTTACCGTATACGTCTAATTCGGAGAGCTACATGACAAGTAACGAAATTAAAGATCTTATATTGGAGATCATTGAAGATATTGATGAC
>JAUVON010000338.1 GCA_030599175.1 Desulfobulbaceae bacterium
ACCTAACTCGGGTATCTGTCACCAGGTCAATCTTGAACATCTTGGCCGTGTAACATTTACCGAAACCATTGAAGATAAGATCTTTGCCTATCCTGACACCGTAGTTGGTCTTGACTCACATACCCCCATGATCAACGGCATCGGGGTAATGGGATGGGGCGTAGGTGGAATTGAGGCGGAAGCGGTAATGCTTGGCCAGCCATATTATATGTCAATTCCCGAAGTAATCGGTGTCCGCCTTACGGGAAAACCAGGGAAAGGAATAACTGCCACCGATATAGTCCTCACCCTGACTGAGCTGTTACGTAAGCAGAAGGTGGTTGAGAAATTTGTCGAATATTTCGGACCGGGAATGCAGAATCTCTCAATACCGGACCGGGCTACAATCTCCAATATGACTCCTGAATATGGCGCAACCCTGGGGTTCTTCCCTGTTGACGAAAAAACCATTGCCTATCTGAAAATGACAGGGCGCACACACCAGGCGGAACTTACGGCAGCCGTCTCGAAACTCCAAGGCCTCTTCTATGAAGAGCAGGGAAACCGGGAGTACACGCAGGTAATCGACTTCGATCTTTCATCCGTCGAACTCTCTCTTGCTGGCCCGGCCAGGCCCCAGGACCGTATCCCTCTCTCAAAGATGCGGTCAACCTTCGGCGACATTCTCGGATGCAGAATTGAACGGGACAGCAGCACGAAAGAACTTTCAACTTTTATTGATGAATCCGGTTGCGAAACCTGTCGTGAAGAATCCTGCCAGACTGTTATTAAAAGAAATATTGAGATCACAGTTAACGGCTCGCCGGTGAAGATCGGTGACGGCAGCCTGGTAATTGCTGCCATTACCTCCTGTACTAATACCTCAAACCCAAGCGTCCTGTTAGGGGCAGGGTTGCTGGCAAAAGAAGCGGTAAGACGGGGCCTCAAAGTCCCCTCTTTTGTTAAGACCTCACTTGCCCCCGGCTCAAAGGTCGTCAGCAACTACCTGAAAAAGAGTGGTCTGATGCCATATTTTGAAGCTCTCGGCTTTCATATAACCGCCTTTGGCTGCACGACCTGTATCGGCAACAGCGGTCCGCTTAACCTGGAGTTGGAGAGGGTAATCAGAGAAGAAGACTTAAATGTTGCTGCAGTACTTTCCGGAAATCGCAATTTCGAGGCACGAATCCACCAGCAGATAAAATCGAATTTCCTCGCCTCACCCATCCTTGTTCTTGCCTTTGCTCTTGCAGGCCGTGTTGATATCGATCTCACCAGTTCACCACTGGCAACAGATCCCAATGGACAACCTGTCTACCTCAGTGATCTGTGGCCGGATCGTGATGAAATCGACACTCTTGTGAGCCAATTTGTCACCAGGGAAATCTACGAAGAAGAGTACGCCCATATCTTTGAAGGTGACGAATTCTGGAAAAATCTTCCAGTAACGGACAGTACCACCTATGACTGGGATAAAGATTCAACCTACATTAAAAACCCGCCTTACTTTGATAACTTTACCGACATACCTGTCCCTCACAAGGACATAATTGGCGCCAGACCTTTCCTTCTGCTCGGAGGCAGTGTAACCACGGATCATATCTCCCCTGCCGGTGCTATTCCAAAAGAGTATCCCGCGGGTCAATACCTGATTGACCAGGGAGTAGATCCTGCCCATTTCAACTCCTACGGATCAAGAAGGGGAAATCATGAGGTTATGATGCGTGGAACCTTTGGTAATATTCGCATAAAAAACCGTATGGTAGCACCCAAAGAAGGCAGTTTCACCATCAAATATCCGGAGAACATTGAACTGTACAACTACGATGCCTCTATGAAATACCTGGAGGAAAATACACCGCTCATTGTCCTGGCGGGCAAGGAATATGGGACAGGTTCTTCCCGTGACTGGGCCGCAAAGGGCACCAGTCTTCTGGGAATAAAGGCTGTTATTGCAGAATCATATGAAAGAATTCACCGAAATAATCTGGTGGGTATGGGGGCATTGCCTCTCGTTTTTAAAAAGGGAGAGAACATCGATTCTCTGGGTCTTGATGGAACTGAGATCTACTCAATTGAAGGTCTTTTAGAAATGACACCCGGAAAAAAGCTCAAGGTAACTGCCCGGAAACCGGATGACAGTAAAGTAGAGTTTGAGGTGATATCCCGCCTTGATACAAAGGTTGATGTCACCTATTTCCAGCATGGGGGTATTCTACCTTTCGTACTGCGTCAGATGATGAAAGAAGGGTAGCTGTGACCCTATCTCATTCAGAAGCTTTTCCAGCTCGGGACGTTGTGAAATAAGCGTCTCTTTTATTGTACCGGCAAGCATATGATCCGGATGAACCTTCAGATAATGAAAGGCCTTGATGCTCCCAGACACATTACAAAACTTACTGAAATCACACTCTCAAAGCAAGAACCGCCCGGATGGTAGTCCCTATGTTTCTCTCAGTTTCTCGGCTGAATGCCAAATTGCAGAACAGACAGAATATAGCCTGAAAAAAATAGAGATGCATGCCCTGGAGCACAACATTGTCCCCGAGCGATATTGTCGAAACCAGACATCCCTGTCAAATAAAGACCAGAGAAAACTGCTGCAATCTCATGTTGCCGTAATCGGCCTTGGCGGCCTTGGCGGCACTGTCACTGAAATTCTGGCGAGGATAGGTGTGGGCAGACTCACACTTATTGATGGAGACTGCTTCGATGAAAGCAACCTGAACAGACAAATTCTCAGCAGTCCGGCAAACCTTGGCAGAGCAAAAGCAAATATCGCAGGTCAAAGGGTGAATGATATTAATCCGGCCGTTGAGACATACCCTGTTGCAACATTTTTTAGCGCTGAAAACGGCAGACAACTCTTACAGGGTGTCCATCTTGTTATGGACTGCCTGGATACAATCTCTGATCGTTTTGTAGTTGAAGCAATCTGCCAAACCCTCTCTCTTCCAATGGTATCTGCCGCCATTGGCGGCTCAAGTGGTCAGGCGGCGGTCATTTTGCCGGGCGACCCCGGCCTGAAACAGATCTATGGCACACCGCATAAAGCCCCGACAAAAGGTATTGAAGCAACCATTGGTACGCTCCCCTTTACTGCTACGTATATGGCCGCAGTTGAATGTGCCGAGGCAGTGACTATACTGCTCGGGAAACCTGCCGAGCTGCGAAATAAACTTTTTCTTGCCGACGTCAGTGACCATACTGCCGAGCTGGTTGATTTCAGTTAGAAGTTCTGTTACGTTCTTCGGCTCACTAATGAGAGCATCAGCCCCACAATAAATCTCAGGAGAATGAATGAAA
>JAUVON010000289.1 GCA_030599175.1 Desulfobulbaceae bacterium
AATCGATGGATAAGTAAAAAGCTTCATATTGGAGGCGTGCAATTTTTCTATTATTTCGGCGTACATACGGTACGTCGTAATGATAGAAAAATTGTAACAACGAACAAGATGAAGACTTTTTACGACGCCATCATTACTGGATAGAGCCATAACCTCCTCCACCGGGGGTTTTGATGATAAAAATGTCTCCGGAAGACATTGAAATCTCGTCATTTCCTTTAAGTTTAACCGTTGTACCATCCTTTTTGAGCACAAGATTCTCACCTTTTCCCCCGGCTTGTCCTCCTGCAAGACCGTATGGCTCGGTTTGTCGATGGGAGGAGAGGATGGTTGCAGTCATCGGTTCAAGAAAGCGTATTTTTCTGGTCACTCCATCCCCACCTGCAAATTTCCCCTTGCCGCCGGAACCATGGCGAATAGAAAAGGATTCGACCCGTACAGGAAAGCGCCATTCGACTACCTCGGGATCAGTCATTCGGGTGTTTGTCATATGGCTGTGGACTGCGCTGGTTCCGGGATGATCCGGACCTGCTCCGGTACCACCACAAATTGTCTCATAGTTCTGGTGTGTTTCGTTGCCGTAGACAAAATTATTCATTGTTCCCTGGGAGGAGGCAAGCACACCCAAAGCTCCATAGAGTGCGTCGGTGATAGCCTGGGAAACTTCGGTATTACCGGAAATAACGGCAGCGGGATATTCGGGGCTGATCATGGTTTTAGGGGGAATAATCAGGTTGAGCGGTTTCAGGCAGCCTTCGTTAAGAGGTATATTGTCATCCACCAGGGTTCTGAAAACGTAGAGCACCGCAGCGTTGCAGACCGCGGTTGGGGCATTGTAGTTGCCTTCATTCTGTGGGGAGGTGCCTGTGAAGTCGATGGTTGCCTCTCTCTTTTCTCTATCAACGGAAATGGTCACTTTAATCTGGCAGTCATTATCCATAGGATAGGTAAAACTGCCGTCTTTAAGTACATCCAGTACCCTTCGTACCGACTCTTCCGCATTATCCTGGACATGTTTCATATAGGCATGGACTATATCAATGGAGAAATTCGCCACCATCTTACGCAGTTCCCGAAGCCCGGTTTCATTAGCTGCAATCTGGGCTGCAAGATCAGCCATATTCTGATCAATATTTCGGCAGGGGTAGGGGCCTGAAGCAAGCAGTTCCCTGGTCTCTTTTTCCCGGAGCTTTCCTTTTGCCACCAGCAGAAAATTATCTATCAGGACACCTTCCTCTTCAATATGGCGGCTGTCCGGTGGTGAAGAGCCCGGGGTGCGGCCACCGATATCGGCATGATGCCCCCTGGAGCCTACATAGAAGAGTACCTGTTCATCGTCATCCTCAGAGAATACCGGCGTTATAACAGTCA
This sequence comes from Desulfobulbaceae bacterium, assembly GCA_030599175.1. Classification (GTDB taxonomy): domain Bacteria; phylum Desulfobacterota; class Desulfobulbia; order Desulfobulbales; family Desulfocapsaceae; genus Desulfomarina. The sequence continues at coordinate 1,372 of JAUVON010000289.1, forward strand.
CATCAGGTAGGTGGGTACCTCCGTTATAGGGAGCATTGAGTACAAAGACATCTCCCGGCTGCATTGTGCTGCTGTTCTCCTCAATTATAACTTTAATTGATTCACCCATGGAGCCGAGATGGACCGGAACATGGGGTGCATTGGCAACAAGGTTGCCGTCTGGATCAAAAAGAGCGCAGGAAAAATCAAGACGCTCTTTAATGTTGACGGAGTAGGATGTATTGGCAAGGGTTGCTCCCATCTGTTCTGCAATTGACATGAACAGGTTGTTAAAAACCTCAAGCATTACCGGATCTGCTGTGGTACCAAGGGCCATTTGTCGCGGACGTTCTTTATATCTCTCTAATATCAGATGCCGGCGGTTGTTTGTTTCGGCGGACCAGCCCTCTTCCACAACAACAGTGCCGGTGGTTTCCACTATTATAGCGGGTCCTGTGAGCTTTTGTCCGGCAATAAGATCATCACGTATATAAAGTGGAGTTTTTTGCCACTCTCCGTTGCTGAACATATCAGTGGTATCGACTGATTGTAGAGTCGGCACATTTTCCTGTGGATCCTCCTCTTCATCGATTCGCGATTCCGTCACTCCAACAGCCTCCACTGAAAGAGCTTCAATAACCAGGTTTCTATTTCTGGCAATGAAACCGAATCGCTGCTTATGTGCCTTTTCAAAATTTTTCTTCATCTCTTCATAATGGGCGATATCGATAAGCAGTGCTGAGTCGGTGCTTTCATATCTCAGATGCGCTTTACAGACATGAGAGATATCTCCGGCCGGAATATTCTGTTTGAGTACTTCATTCCGGGTTTCCTTGATGAGTGGTTTGCAGGCGTTGTGAAGCAATTTTTCTGCTGTCTGGGTCAGAGGCTGCTCGATCTGGATTTCTCTCATGGCTGTGATATCGGCCAGGCCCATGCCGTAAGCTGAAAGCACCCCGGCAAAGGGGTGGAGAAAAACCCGCTTCATGCCAAGGGCATCAGCAACAAGGCAGGCGTGCTGGCCTCCCGCACCGCCAAAGCAGTTGAGAGTGTATTGAGTGACATTATAACCCCGCTGCACGGAAATTTTTTTGATGGCATTTGCCATATTCTCAATCGCTATTTTCAGAAACCCTTCTGCAACCTGCTCCGGAGCCTGGATGGAACTGTTTGTTGCCTGGGAGATTTTTTCTGCAAGCTCCATAAAACCGTTGTGGACTGCTTCATAATCGAGAGGTTGATTGGAGTCGGAACCAAAGAGTTTAGGGAAGTAGTCAGGTTGAATCTTACCAAGCATTACATTGCAATCTGTTACGGCCAGGGGACCACTGCGGCGATAGCATGCCGGACCGGGTTTTGCCCCTGCGGATTCCGGACCTACGCGGTATCTTGAGCCGTCAAAATGGAGAATAGAGCCCCCTCCTGCAGCTACTGTGTGGATATGCATCATAGGAGCACGCATGCGGACTCCTGCCACCATCGTCTCAAAACTTCTTTCAAATTCACCGGCATAGTGGGCGACATCCGTGGAGGTCCCGCCCATATCAAAGCCGATAAGCTTTGTAAAGCCACTCATGGTTGCGGTTTTTACCATGCCTACCACTCCGCCGGCCGGCCCTGAAAGAATGGCATCCTTGCCCTGGAAGAGATGAGCGTCGGTGAGTCCGCCATTTGACTGCATGAACATCAGTTTGGGGCCACTTGAGTCTTTGGCTTTCAGCCGGCTTTCAACCTGGTCTACATAACGTCTTAGAATTGGGGAGAGGTAGGCATCGACCACAGTGGTATCACCTCTTGAAACCAATTTCATCAACGGGCTTACTCTGTGACTGACGGATATCTGAGAAAAGCCGATTTTTTGGGCTATCTCACCGAGTTTTAACTCGTGTTCGGGGTAGCGGTAACCGTGCATCAGTGCAATTGCAACGGAGCGAATCCCATGGTCGAAACTTTTTTGCAACCCGGTCTCTGCCGCATCTTCATCAAGGGGGATGAGACATTCTCCTCTTGCCGATAAACGTTCATTAACTTCCAGCACCTCCTCGTAGAGCATTTCCGGTAGAATGATATGGCGGGCAAAGAGTTCGGGCCGGGTCTGGTATCCGATCCGTAATGAGTCCCCAAACCCTCTGGAAGTGACAAAAAGAGTACGATCACCCTTTCTTTCAAGCAGGGCGTTGGTTGCCACGGTTGTTCCCATTTTAACGTTTTCTATCAGCTGGTCGGGGATGGTTGCTTCGGTTTCAAGTTGCAGCAACTCATATATACCCTGCACCGCCGCATCTTTATATTTTTCAGGATTTTCAGAGAGGAGTTTGTGGGTGATAAGGGTGCCGTCAGGTCGTTTAGCAACAATATCTGTAAAGGTTCCGCCGCGATCGATCCAGATTTGCCATTGTTGTGCCATCGTGCCCTCCTCTCATCGGGATTTGAGAATAAAAAAGTTCTATCAACTTACTGAAAACACAAATAAAATAAATAAATAAAATAGATCGCCGATTATTTATCGACATAATGTCAATAACATGTAATAATGGCAGCTGTAGATAGAAAAGTCAATACTATTGTTTTCATCATGAAATTTTTATATGATCTGTGAGCAAGTCAGGAGAAGGAGAGATGTTGTAGTCAAAAATCAAAACTTGGAGGAGTAATTCATGAAACTGCAAAAAAGAGTA
>JAUVON010000379.1 GCA_030599175.1 Desulfobulbaceae bacterium
ATTTAGAAATAAAACTTGTTGCGAACAATTAAATTCACGAAAAACAAAAACATAATCGGGTAGCTGGGGGTTTCTAACCCCCAGCCCCACAACACTCTGCATGCGGATCCGCACAGGGCGTTTCATTAAGGTACTAATACTTGGCAGGAACCCATTTATAAGGATAATCCGGGGCCTTATATCCATCGCGATCCTGCCGAGGAGGGAGTTTTGGTTTATCGAATGCCAGCTTCTCGTACGGAATCTGTGAAAGCAGATGGGATATGCAATTCAAACGCGCCCGTTTCTTGATGTCGCCATCTACAACATTCCATGGCGCCCATTTGCTATCGGTGGCCTTGAACATGCGATCTTTAGTACGTGAATAATCATACCATCGGCGGTGGGATTCCAGATCCATCGGACTGAGTTTCCAATGCTTACGGGGATCTTCAATACGCTTTTTAAAACGATTAGTCTGCTCTTCCATACTCACTTCAAACCAATATTTGATCAGAATAATGCCATCTTCGAGTATATACTTCTCGAAATTCTGGATATTCTGCAAAAACCGTTTGTATTCCTTCTTGGTGCAAAATCCCATAACCGGCTCAACATTGGCCCGATTGTACCAGCTGCGGTCAAACAGTATCACCTCACCGGCGGACGGAAAACGCTCGATATAGCGCTGCAGATAGAGTTGAGTCTTTTGCCGATCGGTTGGAGACGGCAGGGCATTGACCTGAAACACGCGCGGGCTGGTTCGATCCAGGATTCGCTTGATAACTCCACCCTTGCCGGCTGCATCACGCCCCTCGAACACGACGATAACCCGTGCCCCACTTTTTACTACCCACTCCTGGAGCCGGCATAACTCGGCCTGCAGCTTGTACAACTCTTTCTCATATTTCTTGTTGGAGATTTTTTTAGAAGATATCTTTGCCTTTTTACCCATTGTATTCTCCTTGTTTCAATTGATTTTTTGATTACGTATAGAAACTCATCCAATTCTGTGGCTGTAGGCTTAATATGTTGATAATAAAAGAGAAATAAATGCCCGCAGGGTTGTCATCCCCGCGTAGGCGGGGATCCAGTTACGAGTAGGATCTCTGGATTCCCGCCTGCGCGGGAATGACGAAAAAAGCAACTAAGTTTTATACGTAATCAGAATTGATTTATTAGCCCGAACAGATCAAAATTTATTTTACTTCGCCATTTTCCAGGAATATTTCTTTGTTGGGAATATATATCTCAAAGAAGAGATATACAAGTGGAAAATGGTCGCAACTTGATCATTACAGGTGGTAACTTAAAGCCATACAGCTAACTTTGGTTTCTCTTTACCAAACTATAGTTGATGAAAATAACCTTTATTTAGCCTATAGTTACATAGGGTTCGCAAAAAAAATATTACCTCTTGACAAAGACTGCTCAAATAAATGAATATCATCTCAATGTCTATGTAAAAACGAAACATAGTTACTGATCGTTGCTTTGTAATGCAGTAGGAAACTTAGGGAGGATAGATCTAGATGAAGAATCGAAAAGGAAAAATATCACCGATGAAGGTAGCCGCAATTCTGCTCATCTCTTCAGTCTCATCTACGACCATGGCGGCGGCAACTACTGAACAAGAACCCCAACCTGACAGTCTTGCCAGTGTTTTTACCCAGGGTAAGCTCAATGGTAATATCCGCTCACTGCTGTTCTCCCGCACTTTTGACGGCACTACAGAGGACAGGACCACATTGGCTGTCGGCGGCAATCTTAGATTTGAGACGGCACCGCTTTACGGGGTAAGTGGAGGGGTCGGTTTTAAAACCGGAGTTGGTGACAATCTCAATGATGACGAGGTTTACAGGGGAATGCTGGCACTGGGAGACACTCCATTTGATGCCGAAAATTATGCGGCCCTTGACGAATATTATCTGCGCTACAACAACTGGAGCACCGATCTCATTCTTGGTGCGCAGCAGGTCGAGACCCCCTGGCTCAAAGCTCACGACATCCGGTTGACTCCCAAGAAATATAGAGGTTTTGCTGTTATAAACAATTCCATCGAGAAGGTAGCGTTCCATGGTTACTATATCGAGAAATGGCTGAACTGGACTTCTGAGGATTGGGAGTCCATAACCTCCGGCATCACCGGTAACCCGGACGAAAATGAAGGTGCGCTGGCCGGTGGTGTTGTCTGGCAACTGACCGATATGTTCAAAATTCAGGGCTGGGATTACTATTTCAACGAGGTGTTGAATACTTTTTATATACAGGCCGGTTATGACCAGGAAATGGGCAACGATTATTCTTTATTCGCCAGTCTGAAATATTTTAACCAGACGGATGTGGGCGATGCACTGGATGGAAGCATTGATACTTTTTCTGCTGGTGGAAATATTGGCTTGGCCGCATATGGAGCAACATTGATCGCCTACTACGGCTCAAACGGAGATGATGCACTCCGTAATCCCTTCGGCGGTGATTGGGTCGTCAGCATGCAGGTCAACAATCATGAGCGTGCTGAAGAGGACGTCTGGGCACTTCAACTTAAATACAATTTTGAACGACTTGGTGTAAAAGGGTTGAGTGCGGATGTCTGGTACGGAAGTTTCAATACCCCCGATTCGGGTGTAAATATTTCTCCTGATCTGGATGAGATTGATTTCAACCTGCAGTATAACCTCGGCGGGTGGTTTGAAGGATGCAGCGTCAGGCTTCGTTATGCATTCATAGACCAGGATGAAAATGTAGCAGGTGGCGAAGATTATTCCGACGGCAGAATCTATCTCCAATATAAATTTTAGGATAAGCACCTC
>JAUVON010000274.1 GCA_030599175.1 Desulfobulbaceae bacterium
ACGAATATGGTTATTGTGTAATCTGTGAAGATGAAATCGCTGAAGGCCGTTTACAATTTGATCCCAGCGTCCTTCTCTGTATCTCCTGCGCAGAAGAGAGGGAAGCTGGTTAGGAATCGGCAATAGGAAGTAATACGGTAAATGTGCTGCCAGCACCAAGAGTACTGGTAACCTTGATACTGCCATGGTGTGCTTCAATAATGGACTTTACCAGAGCAAGCCCCAGGCCGGTTCCAAGAATTGTTCTGGTGTTCGCATCTTTGACCCGGTAGAATCGATTAAAGACAGTATCAAGATCCTCTTCCGGAATACCATAGCCGGTATCCTGCACGGAGATGGATACATATTCATTTTCAACCATTGCAGAAATGGTGACATGAGTGTTCTCCGGTGAATATTTAACTGCATTGGTTATCAGATTGGTCAACACCTCTTCCATACTTCTCAGATTCGCCAGCACCGGAGGCAACTCACCTGCTACCTGCAGATCGAGGACAATACTTTTTTCCGCCGCTCCAGGGGAATGAAAGGCAACCTGTTCTGCGAGCAGGCCAGCTATATCCACCGCTTCTTTCTCGCTGCTGATAAGACCGGATTCTATCCTGGAAAGATCAAGCAGTTCAGAGACCATATCCGACAAACCAAGAATTTTCCCAGAAGCCCGCTCGAGTATTTCTCGCTGTTTATCGGTGACATCACCGGCCAGTCCGTCAAGAATCACTTTTATCTGCATCAACAACGAATTCATCGGACTTCGAACTTCATGACTCACCATGGAGACAAAATCAGACTTCATCTGCTCCATCTCTTTCAACGCAGTGATATCATTAAGAACGGTAATAGTACCGATGTTAAAGCCAGCCCGACCAGGGAACGGTGCACATTTAACATTAAAAATCCTTCGACTGTCACCACTTTCCCAGGTTATCTCCTCGGTTATCTCTGCGCCGGCATCCATTGGCATGGCCAGAGCCCGGTCAATCATATCGAGCAGTTGCTCACCTACCTTAATATCCTCAATACTGCGACCGAGAACAGCTTCGCCGTGATAACCGATCATATGGAGAAAGGCGGGGTTTGCGAGAACCACACGCTTATCGCTATCCGAGGCCATTACACCATCAGTAAGCCGGTTTACCATGACCCTTAACCGCGAGTTAGTTTCGGCAATATCCTGGAGTGCACGGTTATATTTTATCGCTTTTGCAACAACTGCTCTGAGCTGATCCGGCGTAAAAGGTTTGGGAATAAAATCAAAGGCACCTTTTTTCATGGCACGTACAGAATGATCGAGAGTTGCATAGCCGGTAATCACAATGACAACGGTGTCAGGATGATGCTCTTTCACGTGAGAAAGTACTTCGAAACCTGAGAGTACCGGCATCATGAGATCAACCAGAACAATATCAAAATGCTCTTCTTCAATCATCTGCAGCCCCTGCTGGCCATCGGCTGCAAGTGCTACTTCAAAACCTTCCTCACTCAATACCATTTGACAGGCATCGCGAATTCGGGCTTCATCATCCACAACCAGGATTTTCAACCTGCTGGGTTGCACCAGTGAAACATCGCTCTTCATCAGTTTCTCATGCTCCATTTATCCAATCGAATCGAAAGGTATCTCATTTGAGATGGTTACTACGGGGAATTCCAGCACAAAAGTTGTACCTTCCGAACTGGTTTTTTTAACAAAAATTCGCCCTTGATTCTCTTTCATAACGCCATAGGCCATACTCAACCCCAGCCCGGTTCCTTTCCCAAGCTCCTTGGTGGTAAAAAATGGATCAAATACTTTAGAGATATCTTCCTCGGGTATACCGCTACCGGTATCTGAAATTTCCAGGTATGCTTTTTCCGTGCCTTCCACCCAGGAAGTCTTCAACGTCAGCGTCCCATTTTCTTCCATCGCATCTATACCGTTTATGATCAAATTGATGACTACCTGGCATATTTGATTTAAATCCGCTCGAACCAGAACTTCATGGTTTACTAAATCCTTAACCACTTCAACATGCATAAAAAGTCGTTGATCACGGAGTAGCCTGAGACTATCGGTAACCAGTCTATCAAGGGGGAAAACCTCTTTGGAGGTGTTTGATTGTCGGCTGTAAGCCAACAAATTCTTAACGATATCCCTGCACCGTTCCGCATCTTCCAGTACATAGTCCAGATTTTTGCTCAAGGGATGTTCTGCTTCAAGTTTCTCCCTCATCATATTCCCGTACAACAAAATGCTGGTAAGGGGGTTATTGATTTCATGGGCTACACCGGCAGCAAGCCGGCCCAGGGAAGCCATCTTCTCAGTTTGACCAATTTGGGTCTGGGCATCCCGTAATTCCTGTTCCACTGCCAGCTTCTCCCGCATATCATTAAAAATTCCTGCGGTGGCCTCTTCTTTGCCATCCTTATAGATGATTGCCGCAGTCATCTCCACCGGGATTTCTTCACCGGACCTATTGATAATGTCTACCCTGGTTACCGGTAGCTTTCCTCTCCCTCCGAGATTTTCATCCCGGAGCTTTTTCATGATGTCCCTGGCCACTCCTTCGGGATAGCAATTTTCGATATGAATATCATCTATTTCATCAGCAGGGTAACCGAACAGCTCTTCTGCAGCCTTGTTGACAAGAATAATACCACCTCTACGATTAGCGGCGATGATTGCACTGACTGAACTCTGCATAACTTTGTCAATGAGTTCACGGGCATCACCGTAGAGTCTTTCAAGAACGTTAATCCTGGTGACATCACGAAAACTCTCAATGACGTATTTAACCTCTCCATCGTCACCGAGGATGGGTGAAAACACCCGATCTTCCCATTTGTCATCGCCGCTGTTATCGATTGTATGCAGTAAAGCTGATTGGCCGACTTTTTGTTTTACAGTTTTTTGTAAAGGGCATTCTTCACTGTTGTCACAGGGAAAAGACTGATTTGGAAAATGGACGGGATTAGTTTTCCTGCAGGTTTTGCCGATAATTGATGTGGACGATTCGTTGAAAATTTTTAAAAATTTATCATTAACAGCAATGATCGTTCCATCAGGCTTAAGTACTCGAGTAGGGTATGACAGGGAATCAAATACTCGAACGCGCCATTCAATTTCTTGTTTATCTCGTGTCATAATCCTGCCTACCGACTAGGAGCCTGTCCGAGAATGAATTTTGCCCAAACTCTTCGTTATTTTCAAAAAAATAATGCTCGTAATATCATTTATATGACTGTGCTTATTTTTTTGGAAAACCTCGATTTTGAACAAAATGCTTATTCTCGGACAAGCTCCTAAGTGCTATATCTATTTGGGCACAGAAAAAACTGTCTTAAGAGCCTCTTCGATGGGTATGGCCTTCTTTTCCTCTGCTATCAGGTAAATGCTTGTACCGGAACAGCCGGCGACAAGAATCCGTAAATCATGCTTCTTCAAAGTAGTCAAGGCAGCATCTGCCACACCAAATCGATCCTGGAAATGGGGACCATGAAAATAGAGTAATTCTACAGGTTCGTGAAGAGCCATGGAAAGCGAAAAATTTTTGGCAACATCTGATAACAGTTTTCGAGAATTTTGTTCATGACCACTTTCATAGAGCAGAATAAACTGCAAAGTATGATCATCTACCTGCTGAATTGCAGCCATTTCAAAACGACCAGCACCGTTCTCAATTTCCTGCAGTTGTTCTCCCAGTACAGTAAGTCTGTTCACAGGAAAGCTCAAGGTGGTCATCACAAGGTCTGTTTTTATATTAGACCCGTAAATTTTTATAACGGGTTCCCAGTACGTTGCCACTGTTTCCACAATTAAATCTTTTTGATTAGAAGTCTCTTGTTCATCTAAGGTGGAAACTGGCGGATGTTGACGAAATGGAGCATGATTTTCGGGAAGCAGAAATAGTGCCTTCAGTAGTTCTGCTGCCTCATCAAGTCGATGGTAGTCTGTATTTATTGCAAGTGCAGAGATGGAAGAATTCATACCATATACAGGCAGTTCATTTTGACCGAATAGAGTAAGCACAAGCCCGAGAATATTCAAACTTGACTGATGGGGGAACAGAGTCAAAGTGCCAACCGGGGTCAAATTTTCTGAACATATTTCCAAGGGTTGGAGTAAATCTTCCAGAAATTCCCCGGCCAATGCATAATCGGCTGTAGTCATACAGAAGCTGACACGTCCGGCAGATGTTGCATCCAGACAGAGAAAGGATAAGTTTAT
>JAUVON010000356.1 GCA_030599175.1 Desulfobulbaceae bacterium
CAAGAAATTAATCTTCTACTAGTTTAACCATTAAAAAAATAATTTTGGAGCTAAAATGAATACCACAGAACTTGCCAAAGGAATCTACTCAGTTGGTGCAGTTGACTGGGATGTCCGTGATTTTCACGGATACTCAACCTATAAGGGAACGACATACAACGCCTTTCTTATTGTCGATGAAAAGGTCACCCTTTTTGATACCGTTAAACGATCTCATCAAGATGAGCTGATCCGAAACATCAGCGCAATTATTGACCCGGAGAAAATAGATTATATTGTCGTCAACCATGTGGAACTTGACCATTCCGGTGCTCTGCCAAACATGGTCGAGTTAATCAAACCCGAAAAAATTATCTGCTCACTCATGGGCAAAAAAGCCTTAATTGACCATTTCCATAAAGAAGACTGGCCATTCGAGGTTGTAAAGACGGGTACCGAGATCAGTCTCGGCAAGAGAACCATACAGTTCATCGAAACAAGAATGCTGCACTGGCCTGACTCCATGTTCTCTTTTGTCAAAGAAGACGGCATCCTCTTTTCCAGTGACGCCTTTGGCCAGCACTATGCAACCAGTGAGCGTTTTGATGATGAAGTAGATCTCTCTGAGGTGATGAAGGAAAGTGCAAAATATTATGCAAATATCCTCTACCTATATGCGCCACTTATCCGTAAACTCCTGAAAAATGTAGGTGAAATGAATCTTGGCATCAAAATGATTGCCCCGGATCATGGCGTTATCTGGCGTACCCATATAGATAAGATACTTGAAGCATACGATGACTGGTCTCAAAACAAGGCAGGAAACAGGGCCCTGATCATTTATGATTCCATGTGGCATTCAACTGAAAAAATGGCCCATGCAATTGCTGCAGGAGTTGAAAGGAGTGGGCTCAGAACAAAACTGATAAACCTTAAAGTTCATCATAGAAGTGATGTGATGACCGATATTCTGTCTGCAAATACCATCATCCTTGGCTGTTCAACCCTGAATAATGGCCTACTCCCCCGTATGGCAGGTTTTCTCATGTATATGCGTGGATTGAAACCGGCAAATAAATTTGGAGCATCTTTTGGCTCTTTCGGCTGGAGTGGAGAAGCCGTCAAATTGATGAATAGTGCTCTTGAAGAAATGAAAATTGATGTAATCGAGGAAGGTCTCAGACTAAAATACGTTCCCGACTCCGCCCACCTTGATGAGTGCATCGAAATGGGAGAGAGAATCGGTAAGCGGGTGCTGGAAGGCGAATAAACATACATTTTGAACAGAATTGCCCAGCATAAAATCCTTCTCACTGGAACCTCATTTGATCACTGCCGAGAACAGGTGAAGAGATTTTTTGACCATACAACGCTGGTAATTTATGACAGTGTCCAGGTCGTTGAGGAAAAATCATTTTCAGCCCTCGACGCCTCATTCTGGCAGGATATTTCTCAGGCCGAGGAGCAGAATCGTACCCTGACCCGGGAACTGATCAAGGAGTTGAAGAAAAACGGCTTTCAGTCAATCGAGTCTCTCAAGAACACACACCAGGGATATGAAAGTAAACTTCTCCATATTCTCAGCCATATGCTTGATGGTTTTATCGGCGTCGACTCCTTTTTTTATAACCTGATCGATGACAGCCACTGGCTGCCGGAAAAAACTGCAACTGCTATCAGAGAGAATCGACAGGAATATTGGCTGCTTCATCTTGACTGTTTTGCCGCCACCATGGAAGAGGCAGGCCTCCTCCATATGCGAAAGTGCAAATAATACCTTGACAAGAAGACTGATTATTCAAATTGTTGTTTCGATAAACACCACTTTTTTGCCCTAAAAAACCCTAAGGAGACACTATGAGTATTTTTAAATATCCTGCCAGGGATCTCTATTCCTGGTTGACAACCAAACAGGACTTTCTTCTGCTCGACGTTAGAAACGCAAAAGATTTCGAGAGATTTCAGATAGAATCCCCGTTTCCCTTTGATATGCTGAATGTCGCATATTTTGACTTCATGGAAATAGAGGACGAAAGTGCAGCCAAGGTACCAAAGGACAAACCCGTTCGGATTGTATGCGCCAAAGAAGATTCAGCAAAATATGTTGCCGAAATACTGGAAAAGCACGGATTTGAGGATCTGGGATACCTGGAGGGAGGAATCAAATCCTGGGGCAACCTCCTTGTCCCGATGCTTCTCAGTCCGGAAGAAGATTATCAGCTCTTTCAATTCATAAGACCAGGCAAAGCATCCTGCAGCTATGGTCTAAAATATAAAGAGGAGTTAATGGTATTTGATCCATCAAGAAACAGTGAATTCTACCTCAATTTTGCACGGGAAAATAACTGCAAACTGATTGACACCTTTGAAACACATCTCCAGGCTGATTATATTTCCGGCAGCAGAGTCCTTTCAGAAAAAACAGGGGCGAAATTCCTGGCCAATGAAAATGATTTTGGCTCATCCAAAAACGTTTTCAGCCCGATACAAGATGGAGAAATATACCCTTTTGCCCAAAATGGTCCTGAGGTAAAAATCTTTTTTACACCTGGTCATACTCCGGGATCCACTTCATTTATCATTGATGGAAAATTTTTCATCTCCGGTGACTCTACCTTTATCCACTCCATCGGTCGTCCCGACCTGGGAGGCCAGGTAGATGCATGGTCGGATATTCTTTTTGAAACACTGAAAAATATCAGGGAACTGAGTGACAATATACTGGTGCTTCCGGGCCACTATATAGACTGGGAAGAGGCAGACAGTAATCTCTGTTTTGTCGCCACTCTGGCCGAGGTAAAAAATTACAACAAGGATATTTTTGCTATTGACAATAAAGCTGATTTTCTCACCTTTATTAAGAGCAATATGCGTGATCAGCCGCCGGAATATGCGGAAATTCGGCTTATTAATGCCAACCTGGAACAGGTGGATAATGCCAAGGCGGAAGAGCTGGATCTGGGCAAAAACGAATGTGCTGCCTCAGCCTATGCGGCACAGCAGGCATCGCAATAAAATAAAAAAAGGGGGGCAAGATGTTGTCATCCGCCCCCCTTTCTCAAACTTCCTGTTCGCTATCCCATCTAAAAACAGCAGA
>JAUVON010000345.1 GCA_030599175.1 Desulfobulbaceae bacterium
AATAGGCTTTGGCAAGACCCTTCAGCATAACCTCTCCATTCTTAAGAACCTGAAAAAATTCTCTTTACTTGGAACACCCGTTCTACTTGGCCACAGCCGTAAGCGCTTCCTTGGTGATATCACAGAGACTGCAGTTGAAGAAGAACGGGATTTAGCAACAGCTGTAGTCTCGGCCCTCTGTTACACAGAAAATATTGCAATTATCAGGGTTCATAACGTAGCTGCCACCAGGCCGGCCCTTCTTGTCACCGAAGCGATACGCTCAGCGGCCTGAATAGACTTTCAACGCGTTAACCCTGCTCTCTTAGGAGGCAGTCATCCACTATGGTCAGTTCAGACAATTACGCTCCTGCTATCGCCCGCAATCTCAAACTTCCACTTCAACAGGTCACAGCAACTCTTTCCCTGCTTGTCGATGGAGGAACCGTCCCGTTTATTGCCAGGTATCGCAAAGAGGCAACAGGTTCCCTTGATGAGGTGGCTATTGATGGTATAAGAATTGAGCAGGGCAAACTCCAGGAGATAGATAAACGTCGACAATCCATAATCGATTCACTGACAAAAAATGATCGCCTTACAGATAAACTTCTCGCGGAGCTTCAGACAGCAGGAAATTTAACAACCCTTGAAGATATCTACCTTCCCCATCGACCAAAACGTAAGACACGAGCCCTGATGGCAGTAGAAAAAGGTTTGCAGCCACTGGCTGAACTTCTTCTAAGCGGCAGGGGGAATTTTCAGGACATCAACAAGTTTATAAACCACGAACGAGGTGTTGACAATCAAGGAATGGCCCTTGACGGTGCAAGGGATATTATCGCGGAAAAAATCAATGAGGATCAGAACACAAGAGAGAAGCTTCGAACACTCTTTTTTAAGCGGGGAATCATAGCGACAAAGGTCGTTAAAAAAAATATCACACAGGGAGAAAAATTCCGCAACTATTTTGACTGGCAGGAGGCAGCTTCCAAGGCTCCGGGACACAGATTGCTGGCCATGTTCAGGGGGGAAACAAATAAAGTTCTTACCCTTACGATTCGCCCCCCCCGGGAAGAGGCTTTAGATATTCTCACCGGCCTCCATGTCCCTTCCAATCTCTGGCAAGAGGAAATGAAGGGTGCTGCAGAGGATAGCTATAAGCGACTGCTCTGCCCGTCTCTTGAGAATGAGATCCGTAAAGAACTAAAACAGCGGGCCGACACAGAGGCCATCGAAATCTTTGGTGGCAACCTTAGACAACTCCTCCTCGCCCCTCCCCTTGGTCAAAAAAGTGTCCTTGCTCTGGATCCGGGTTATCGAACAGGAGCAAAGCTGGTATGTCTTGACCGACAGGGCAGGCTCCTTGATACTACGACAATATATCCAACCCACAATACCAGACAGCAAACTCTCGCAAGAGAAATTCTTCGCGACAAAATTGATACCCACCGGATTGAGGCAATTGCCATCGGTAATGGAACCGCCGGTCGCGAAACTGAAGCTTTTGTCCGTTCAATGGAGCTTGACTCCAATATCATAATTACAATGGTCAACGAGGATGGTGCCTCAATCTACTCCGCCTCGGAAACAGCCCGCCTGGAATTTCCTGATCGTGATATCACCGTCCGTGGTGCCGTATCCATAGGCAGACGACTTCAGGATCCCCTTGCTGAACTGGTAAAAATTGACCCAAAATCTATCGGAGTAGGTCAATACCAGCATGATGTTGACCAATCACTGCTGAAAAGTAAGCTGCAATCTGTTGTTGAAAGCTGCGTTAACAGTGTGGGTGTTGAACTGAATACCGCAAGCGCCGAACTTATGGCTTTCGTCTCGGGGCTGGGTCGAACTCTGGCTGACAATGTACTGGAATATAGAAATAGTAACGGGCCATTTAAAACGAGGAAAGAATTGCTCAAAGTACCGCGACTGGGTCCAAAAGCATATGAACAGTGTGCAGGTTTTCTCAGGATCCGAAACGGCTCAAATCCTCTCGATAACAGTGCAGTGCATCCCGAAAGATATAAACTTATTCAGCAAATGGCAAAAGATATGGCTGTATCTCTAACAAGCTTTTTACAATCAGAACAGACAAGAGATGCTATCAAGCTGGAAGAGTATATTGATGCATCCGTTGGTATGCCGACTCTGCTTGATATTATGAAGGAGCTGAATAAACCCGGACGGGATCCTCGAGACACCTTTAAGCAGTTTTGTTTCGCAGATAATATTCTCACCATCGATGATATTCGGGAGGGGATGCTGCTGCCGGCCATCATCACCAACGTAACCAAATTCGGTGCCTTTGCGGATCTTGGTATCAAGCAGGACGGCCTTATCCATATCAGTCAGATGGCAGATCGTTTTATCAAAGATCCCGGAGAAGTTGTACGTGTCAGGCAACAGGTTGAGGTGCGTGTCCTGGACGTGGACGCGCAAAGAAAACGAATTGCACTCTCTCTTCGCAGGGAATAACATTTATTTTTGATTTTTTATTGTTTAGCCTTATCTGTTTCTTCCAGGCCGAATAGAAAAATAATACTCTCCATGAGGAAAAATATGTTAAGCACGGAAAAATTATCAACGGCATTTCTGGCAATCATTGAAGAAGCGGAAAAAGCACAAAAAAAGAACAGCTCAGACAAGGTAAGTAAAAGGCTGCAAACTATTATCTCTATAGCCAAACATCAGAGTGATATTCGTAGTGCAGAAAAAGGCAAGTGTTGTGCCGGCCATAAAAAATGAAACAGTGAAAGTTTCTCTTGTTTTTTTGACAGAATTTCAGGGACAAAGTCAGTAGTGTCCGGTTAGAAAATTGCAAAGCATCGAAAACGGATTCATGGGTAACTTTTGTCCGCTTTTGGCAGTAGATTTCTTGTTTTTTCTTACAGAAGTTCTGGAGTAAGGCACTAAAAAAGCAACCCGCTGGATAGCCAGTAATAGACGATATAACCGCCGGCAATCATAAGGAGCAGTGCGGAGATTTTCTGTACATACGGAAGAATCTTACGCATGGTGCCGACAACCACCCCCTCCTTAACCAGCGCTATTCCCAAAGTCAAAACCAACAGTACACTACCCATCCCAAGGATATAGCTGAGAAACTGGTATATTCCGGCCAGAAAATTTCCTGTTGCAACGGAACTACCCACCACCATAAGAAAAATCGGCAAAGTACAGCTGAGAGAAGTTGCTCCAAAAGCAACGC
>JAUVON010000031.1 GCA_030599175.1 Desulfobulbaceae bacterium
ATATTTGTCCTCATAAAACTTCACTCCTTACATGCATATCAACTGTCCTTTGTCAGACAAGAAGTCATATTTTCAAAGAGTTGTCACTTACCACAGCTACCGGAACATGTCAATAAATGGAGAACGAATCTCCTAACCATTATTTTCATCATATTTATTTAACTTGTTCAACAAGGTCTTCCGTGTGATCCCCAATCGCCGGGCTGCCTCACTTTTATTGCCGGAGGTCTCTTCAATTGTCTTGATAATGAGCTTTTTCTCGGCTTCAAAAAGTGATACAGGCATCTGTTCATCCACTATATGATTGTTTTCAGTCTGATTTTGTATGGGCAGAGGCAAACTCCTCTCTGTCAGAGAAGTTCCACGCATAAGAATAACACCCCGTTCAATGGCATTTTCAAGCTCCCTCACATTCCCAGGCCAGGGATAACGGATGAGCAGATCCATGCATTCAGGAGTTATTTTCTCAAGATTTCTCCGATTTTTCTTAGCAAATTTGCCGGCAAAATGTTCCACCAGTTGTCGAATATCCTCTCCTCGCTGCCGGAGTGGAGGTACCACAATCATCACAACATTCAACCGATAATACAAATCATCCCGAAAGTTGTTTTTTTGTACCTCTTCCTCGAGATCCCGATTGGTGGCGGCGATTATTCGTACATCAACACCGATTGTCTCATCCCCACCAACCCGCTGCAACTCCTGCTCCTGCAAAACTCTCAACAGTTTCACCTGCATCGCCTGAGAAGTTTCTCCGATCTCGTCGAGAAAAAGCGTTCCACCATCTGCCTGGACAAACTTTCCTTCCCTCCTCTTCTCAGCGCCGGTAAAAGCCCCCTTCTCATGCCCAAACAGTTCTGACTCAAGCAGTCCTTCGGCAAGAGCCGCACAGTTCACCTTGACAAAGGGATTATTCTTCCGTTCACTGTTGACATGCAGGGCTTCAGCAACCAACTCCTTTCCTGTACCTGATTCGCCATGGATGAGAACTGTGGCCTCAGTTGGCGCTACATAGGAGATCATCTCCAAAAGTTCTGCCATCGGTGGAGAGGAACCGATGATGCGGGTCTCCAGCTCTGTTTTTCCCTTTTCCAGCTGGTGTTTTTTTGAGACGACCTGATGGTGATCAACTGCCCGCTCCAGTGCAAGTCGCAACCGGTCAAAATCAAGGGGTTTTGTAAGATAATCGTGGGCACCCTGCTGGATTGTCTCCACGGCACTTTCCACTGTAGAATAAGCGGTCATGAGAATAACAGGCAGCGCCGGGGCAATAGCCTGAATACGCGTAAAGGCCTCACGCCCATCCATTCTGGCCATACGAATATCCATCAGGACGGCATCATATGAATGGTTCTCTACTGCCGTAACTGCGGTTATACCATCATCTGCCTCGACAACACGATATCCCCACTCCCCCAGCATTGAGCAAAGCATATAACGGTGAACCTGATCATCATCCACAACCAGCACAGTAACCTGCTTTTTTCTACCGGTCACATTTACACCAATTCCTAGTCACATAACGTTGATACTTCATGTTATTCTTTGATTTTTTTCAACAACCATCCGATATTCTGACCCAGGGTTTTCATGGTAGCAATACCCTCTTCATCTCCCGCCACCTCACCTTTTCCACCACCGATCCCAATATTCCAGTAGGAAGAACCTACCACAATCATTTCACCTATCAGAAAGAAGTGATTAAGCGAGTCAAACGCATGAACAGCACCAGCTCTACGCTTAGCAACAACCCCGGCACCCAGTTTCCTTTTAAACATATTTCCATTTGCTCTTCCCACCATTCCCGATCGATCTATCAGAGCCTTCATCTCCGATGAAATATCAGCAAAATAGGTTGGTGACCCGAGAAGTATCACATCCGCAGCCAGCATCTTTTCAATACACTCGTTCACCACATCTTTTTTGAAGACACAGCGTTGATCCTTGTTCTTAAAGCAGCCCATGCAGGCTTTACAGCCGGGAACTTCCTTACCGGCAAGCTCGACCAGCTCTGTTTCAACACCCATTTCAGCAAGTGGTTCAAGAACTGTATTTAACAGCAGTGCTGTATTCCCATTTTTTCTTGCACTTCCACAAAAAGCGACGGCTTTCATTTTTTTCTCCTTTATTTATTTGACACCCCTGACCCGATCTCTTCTCAAATATGGATTGATCGCCTGGGAAATGCAAGGATAAATACTTGAGGAAATCATCTCATCATCTTTCAAAGGTGTAAAGAAGATCAGTCCCAGTAGCTTCAGTGGAAGTTTGTGTTTCCACAGAGAATCCATGGGCAAGACCATACCGTACTCGAAAAACGCCCAGTTGACTGAACATATTCATATCATATCCGAAATAGAGTTTTTTGGTAATACGCTTGCCTACAACCAGAGACATATCCTCTTTTTCTCCGCTTCCCTCGAGATGAAGATCATCCACTGAAAGGATATTACCCAACCCTTTGCCAATCTCAGTACCACCATTGACACCAAGAGCAACAGCTGTTGCCTCGAGTAGGTTGCTCTCCGCCTCGGAAGAACCTGAGGTGGAGCGGCCAATCAGGAGATGGGAGAGTATATCGGCATCTTCCATAAATGGATCCGAAAAAAGATGAAATTTCAGATCCTGCACAAGACCATTCACGTCGACTCCAACTACATAACCATCCCCAACAGCTTCTTCCGCACTAACCGTTTTCTGTGCCCTGGCATCAATACCGGGATTATCGATAGGCCCACCGGTAAACAACACCCGTCCCCTCTCAATATCAAAGGAACGATTGTATACTGTAAAAGTACCGTCGATAAGACTCAGCTCACCTGTACCGGCTAAAAACGAATCTGGTTGATCCAGTACCTCCAACCCCCCTTCCAGTCTACCTTTCAAGCCATATCCATCAACACGGACATCCTCGCCAAGCTGAACATGCATATTTATAAAGACGGGCCATTGCTGCTCAATCAACTCCTCCCCGCCGTTAACCAGAATCACATCACCCGATACGGTAACAGAACTGGTCATTTCCTCTGGAGTAATCAACGCATAGGGAATTTTTACGGTACCGCTGAATTCACCTTTGTCCTTACTGAAAAGGAATCTGGCATCCGGGGTAACCCTGATTTCATACTCCGGTAAACTAAACAGCAGAAATTCCTCCCCCCGGATCAGCAGATCCCCTGAAACACCACCGCCTCCATAATGGAACTGTCCTGAAACTGCAATTTTCCCAGAACCTGATGATGCTTCACACCTGATTCTTGCCCCCTGCTCTTCTGCAGACAACTTAAGTATAACATCTTCCAGTGTAACACCTTGATAAGGGAGATCGATCCCGCCATTAATAATCTTCAATTCACCGCTGGCTTTTGGCTGAGTTAAGGAGCCTGAAAGGGTGAGGCTGCCATCCATCTTGCCGACTGGTTCGACCCAATATCCGGTAAATGGCTCCAGAAAAGTCAAATCAAATTCCCTGATGTAAAGATCACCTGTAAGCAGGAGATCCTCCTCTGCGTAGGAAAATTTCCCAAAATTCTCAATTTCTGTCGACAACCTGAGCAGGCTTTTATTGCCCATAGAACTTGATAAGAAGCCTAAAAACCTACCGTCACTCAGAATACCTGTAATAACAGTATCATCCAATTTTATATGACGTAACTCCTCCTCTGCCTGTACAATTTCAAAATCAGCCTCTGGAAACTCAAACCGTATCTTTGCACTCACCACCTCTTTATTGTCGCCTTCCGCCTCAAGTTGCCCGTTTATTACACCATTAACAGGAATCGAGAGTAACTGTGTCCAGTTCAACCAGGGCAGTGCTATACCGTTCATGGAACTCTTCACCTGCCAGTAAAAATCCTCTTCAGCGGTGTTCAATTCACCATTCAGGCAGAATTCTCCCTCCCCATCTTCCAGACAAAAGTTTACCAGCTTGAAATCGTTGCCGCCGGCAACCAGTTGAGCCGGTTGCCTCTGCTCCACGTTCCCGTAGCTGACAGAACGATGATTTATGCCATAAAGTTCCCCTTGCCACAGTTTTCCTTTATATCCTCCTCTGACCTTTAACCGTGACTTGCCATAGCCGGATAACAACTGCAGTGACATCGTATGTTCTTCAAGGGAACCTGATATTTCGGCAATAGCTGTATCAAGTAAAATGCCCGAACTGCTCATTTCTTCCCCTCGCAGGAATCCTTTAAACTTCTGGCCGGAACTAAGTCCTCCCTCAATTCTGCCTTCTAATTTGGCAACACTGTGTTCCCGGTAGACAAGATTACTTGCCTGCAGAACAACAGACAATTCAGGTTTTTGAGGTGTTCCTGCCATTTTTCCATTGATGGAAACAGCACCACTTCCTCTGGGGATAAGTTGACCGATATCCGGGGACGAGAGGGAAAAGTCCAGGGCAAAAAGATCTCCGGCTGTGCCACTTACCTGTAATTCTGAACCACCGTGTTTCAGCTCTATCCCCTCTGTCTGCAGTCTGCCATTATTAATCTGAATACTACCTCCACCAGAAATTGGCAGATCCCGCAACAAGCCGGATAATTCCCGAATAGTCAGATAACCTTCCGCACCTGTTTCAAGATGTCGTAACTCTCCGTTTACCCGCCCGCTGATCTGCCCGGTAAGTTCTGAGTAAAAAGGAGATGGATCAAAATTATCAAAAGAGATATCACCGGCCCAACTGAACGGATCTGCCCATGAAAACCTGCCGTGGTGTATTAATGCTTTGCCGGAGAAATCACCACTTTGAACAAGAAGCCCATTACTGTATACCTCATATTCCGTCAAAAACACGTCGCCTTGAACAGCTATCTGCTGCTGACGCAATATCCCCTCAAGGCCGGCAATTTCAAAAGAGGCCTCAACACCGTTTTCCACAACCTTACCAATGCTTCTCAGATCAGCATCTATTCTCCCCGGAATCTCATCTGTGATAATTGCAGGATTGAAATTTTTAAAGATGAAATGTCCTCCCCAGCGGAAAGTATCATCCCAGGAGATCCAGCTATCCTCGGCCAGAGCGGTTTTTTCTCCACTCACAAGGTGCAGAGATTGAAAATCAATACCAAGCCAGTCAGCACTCAACCTGCTGACAAGGTGAATATTTTTCAGATCATCCCAACTCCCGTCAGCCTGAACATCACCACTGTATCCCTCCAATCCGCCTGATGCATGAACCACAGCTTTCGTAAGCTGTATCTCAGGCATTACTTCATGGAAGATGGAAAGATCGACATCTGTTCCATTTACTGCCACTTTCCATTGAAGATCATCCAGCAAATTGATAACCGTACCCCTCGCACGAACTGCTGCCGGATGATACAGCCCGAGATCTACCGCTAAGTTGTCAAGTGAACCCTTTATCGAATAGGTACCGGCTAGATTATTAACCCCCGCCATTGAGAACCTGTATCCACCAGCGAGATCCAGGCTCCACCCATGTCTGGTATCGAGAAATCCGTGGGATTTAAAGCCAAACTCAGATGCTTCCAGAAAAAAATCATTCAAGCCTACTTGATATCCCTGCCAGTTCAGTTCAAAACCGCCATTCTCTATTCGCACTATTTCACTGCCACCGTCAGCAACAAGACTCAGATTTTTGATATTGACTTCATTGACAACAAAAACAAAAGGGAGAAAGAGTTTTGGCAACACCAAAGGAGAATCTGATGACACCTCTTCAACACCACTCTTGAGAGTCACTCTGCTGTCTCTGACCGAAAGTTTGGCAAAATCAAACTCTCCTGAAAAAAGTTTTCCCGGACGCCAGCTGCACTCCATCTCACCCACGCTCACAGCAACACCTTCCAAGTCAACCTTCAGATCCTGTAAAGACCATTCTCCTGCCAGTTTCCCTTTGACACTCCGAATAGTAAGAAACTCACCGCAGACGCTGTTCACCGTCTTTTTAATCAATAGAAGACCGGTGTCTGTGCACACAATTGATCCGGCAAGGAGGGTAAGGAGAAGTAAAATCGATAAAAGCAGAAATACTATTTTCCTCATTACAGATCCCCGCCAACTGTCAAATGAACCCTCAAAGGATTGCCTTCTTCAGTGACAGCCGATGCTAGATCCAGTCGTATCTGACCAAAAGGCAGCCTGATTCGCACCCCTACTCCAACGCCCTGAAAAAAATCGAGCTCTAAATCATCGGTTGCACTGCCCACATCCCAGAATACAGCAGCACTCCAGTAATCTTTGATAATTTTTTCAGCTTCAATACTGCCCACAACCAGATACCTGCCCCCAATCACCGTGCCTGAATCATCTTCCGTACCGATAGATTTATATTTATAGCCACGGATGGAACTGTCTCCACCGGTGTAAAACCTGAGTGATGGTGGCAGAGAATCAATGGAGTCAACCCAGGTAACCCCCAGGGAACCCCGCCCGATAAATCGCCACTGTTCAAAAGGCGAAATAATAGCTTTGCCACTTAAAGTGGTCTGTAAAAAAGTGGCGTCGGCCAAAAGACCTTCAACAGAACCGAGTAAACCAACGGCAGCCTGCAGACCATTTTTGGTGTTAAGAATATCATCCGTAAAAATAAAGCCGCCATTGAGTGAAGGAATAAGCAACGTACTGTCACCACTGGTATTACCAACATCGTAGACCTCGTCCCGCAACTCCAGACCAATACCATACAGGTAGCGGGGGTCGGAATATGCGCGAATCACAGAAGCGGTTAGCAATCGGCTATCGGTGTCATCCCATCTCTGATCCTGGTAGGTCAATCCATGTAAAAATGTCTCATATCGTGGATTACCTCGAGGAATTTCGTAAGAAAGAGAAAAAGCATCCTCATACTCAGCCACCAGCAGGGAGGCATTCATTTTATGCCCTTTATCGTTGAACAACCTGTTGGTCCAGTCAACTTTACCTCTGATGCCGGTATCGGTTGCATACCCAAGACCAAGGCTATATTTATTGAGATTTTTCGGAGGTGTTAATTCAAGGTTAACGGGAATATGCAGATCCACAATATTATCCGTATCGCCTTTCGCTACAACGCTGCTGAAATAATCGGTGCGATAGAGAATCGACTGGAGTTTAAAAAGCTTTGCAGAATTATACGGATCACCAACCTTATACGGTAGATACCTGCGCAGCAGATCCGGCCTCAAAACCTTTTGGTCGCTCATTATTTGACCAAAAAGATACTGTGGTCCAGTCTCCAGTACAAGATGAACTGTTGCGCTGTTGGCCTCAATATTAATGCGCAGTTCCTGTTGTGCAAAACCGGCATCAAGAAAACCTTCATCAAAAGCAGCATTTATAAGCTGTTTTTTTCCCTTCTCATAGAGCCTTTGATCAAGAATATCATCAACCCCAAGTGGAAATCCTGCTGCGGCAGCGTTCAATTTCTCCCCGTCTTTGCCCTGACCGCTAATCTTGCATACCACCTTTTTCACCAGAATCGGCTCACCTTTTTCAATAATGTAATGAGCCTGCCATACTTCGTTTTCTTTACTGAGTGTGCTTATAATCTCCGGTTGATAATATCCAAATGGAGCCAGAGCAGAACGAATATCCTCCTCCGCCTGCCTGTGCAACCGCCTCAATTCTCTCTTCCCCAACCGCTCATTGTCTCTGTGAAGATAAAGCTTCAAACGCGCCAGAACATTTTCATAGATTGGTTCATCTACACCTTCAACCGTAACAGAGACCTTCACCTCAGCAAAGGCGGGCAACGGTGGAAGAAACAACATCACCAATATCAGGAAGAGTATTCGACGGGGCAAGGGTATTTATATTAAGAAGAGTTTATTATGATGACTAACCCGAATAAATCGGAATTTTAGAATGCTTGGATAAGTGCCTTGATGCTGGTATTCACCCTTTGAGTTAAATAGCACTTTAGATTTTCTTGTTTTTAATTACAGAGCTTCAGGAGTAAAGTACATATCTGCAATAGCCAGGTTTCCAGATTATTTAACAATAGTTTCCCATATTTTAAAGATGAATATTGAGAAGGTTACAATTAAAAAAGTTGTAAACGGCGGCTTTGGCCTGAGCCATCTCCCTTCCGGCCAAATAGTTCTTGTGCAACGCGCTCTCCCCGCTGAAATAGTTGATGTAACAGTAGAGCAGGCAAAAAAAAATTATCTCTTCGGCAAAATAAAGCGAATTCTCAAACCCCACGACGCACGACGAGAACCTCCCTGCAAATACTACAATTATTGCGGTGGATGCAACCTGCAACATTGCAGTACAGCAATGCAGATTACAATAAAAAAAGAGATTTTGCTCGACCTTCTACAGCGTAGTCCGGAGGCTGGTGTACGTGAAGCAGGCAACCTTCTTCTTGATCCTGTTGTCTCCCCTGCCGCTTTCGGCTACCGGCAACGCATCCGTCTTCAGATTGATGAACAAGGCATCATTGGTTTTCGCCGGTTCCGGTCCCATGAAATTGTCTCCATTGACAAATGCCTGCTAGCCGAAGAGCCTGTAAATGAGAACCTTGGCAAACTTCGTGCCCTGGACGATTTCCACAAACTTTCAGCCCTGGTAACAGAGATAGAACTTCTGCTTAATCCTGGATCAGAAAAAATTGTGTGCCGCTTTCACTTTATAAGAAAACCCAGACCAGCCGACATTACAGCCGCAAAATCAATTTGCAATGGTCTTCCATCGGTGGAAAGTATCTTTTTTTCAGGCGAGGATTTCCCCTTAATGGGGCCATATGGGCGAAAAGACACATCACCGGAAAGATATCTGCTTGTCTATTATCCTGAGATCGGAAAAAAACCAACCTCTCTGCGTCTGCAATGGGAAGTTGGCGGGTTCTGCCAGGTAAATCTGCAGCAGAACAGGATGTTGATAAATATCGTTTTGGACCTCTGCAAAGTCACAAAGGAAGAAACAGTGCTGGATCTTTTCTGCGGGATGGGAAATTTCTCAATTCCACTTGCCCGACAGGCAAAAAAAATCACAGGGATTGAGGGCCAGGGAAGTTCAATCCGCAGTGCAAAATCCAATGCTGTAAATAATGGCTTAACCAATACCATGTTTATAAAGAGTCCCATCCATACCGGGTGCAAAAAACTGCGAGAACAAGGAGTTCGTTTTGACTGTATCATAATTGACCCACCTCGGCAGGGAGCACCGGCACTGGCAACCGACCTTGCAATGCTGGCAAAAAAACGACTTGTTTATATTTCCTGTGATCCGGCCACTCTCTGCCGCGACCTTGCGGAACTCGTCCAGGCAGGCTTTGATATCAAAACAATACAGCCAATAGATATGTTCCCCCAGACACACCATATCGAAACAGTCGTACTTCTTGAGAAAGAAGTATAATTTACCCCGAATAAATCGGAATTTTAGAATGCTTGGATAAGTGCCATGAAAGTATATTCAACCACATAATTTTAAACGACTTTCCTCTATTTCTTGTTTTTTATTTCAGAAGTTCTGGAGTAAGGCACTAAACAGCTGGTATAAAGAGAATAGTTGCAAAGCAGGCAAAGAAGGCCTATCTTAAGTCGTATAGATACGGGAGCTTGGTTCAACCGGGCTGAGAGGGGTTTTCCAATAACTCGACCGTTTAACCTGATCCGGATAATGCCGGCGGAGGGAAAAGTGTAATTTTTCAGCCGTCTCTCAACCGAGGCGGCTTTTTTTATTTTTACACTCCCAGGAACCGTTTATCTGAAAATCCATAAGGAGACATGATGAAGATTTTGCCCACGATTCTTGGTACTGCCCTGATACTGCTGGCAGTCACAACAGTTCTGCCCGTTGCAAAAGCTGAAGAGACCATCACCTTAATGAGTCACGACAGTTTCAATATCAGTAAAGAGGTCATTGAAATTTTTGAAAAGGAAAATAATGTCACAGTGCGATTTCTTAAGGCGGGTGATGCCGGTGCTGCCTTGATACAAGCTATTCTCTCAAAGAAGAACCCGCTTGCGGATGTCTTTTTCGGGGTTGATAACAGTTTTATGAGCCGGGCACTTGATGCCGAGATCTTTGTCCCCTACGCTTCCCCTCTCCTGAGTAATATTCCGAATCATCTCAAACTTGACAAACTAAACAGGCTGTTGCCTGTGGACTACGGCGATGTCTGTCTTAATTATGACAAGGCGTGGTTCAAAAAGCATACACTGGCTCCCCCAAAAGAATTGAGTGATCTCATCAAGCCTGAGTATAAAGGTCTTACCGTTGTGGAAAATCCTGCTACATCCTCACCGGGGATGGCCTTTCTACTGGCAACCATTGGCAGATTTGGCAAGGATGGCTATCTCAATTTCTGGACAGAACTTCGACAAAATAATGTTCTTGTGGCAAATGGCTGGGAAGACGCTTACTACGGTCACTTCACTTCAGCTTCCAAAGGAGACCGCCCCATTGTGGTCAGCTATGGTTCAAGCCCCGCTGCCGCTATTTACTACTCTGAGAAAACACTCTCTGAGGCTCCAACTGCGGCTGTTATCGGTGATGGATCAGCCTTCCGTCAGATTGAATTTATAGGAATCCTCAAAGGTACTGACAAGCCGGAACTGGCAAAGAAACTGGTAGATTTTATGCTGGATATTCCATTTCAGGAGGATATACCTCTGCAGATGTTTGTCTATCCGGCAAACAGCAAAGCCAACCTGCCGGAGCTATTTACCAACCACGCTGTGGTTGCCGAAAAACCGGTAATTGTCACCCCGACTGCAATTGAAAAAAACCGGAATAAGTGGATTGAGGAATGGACGAATACAGTTCTCCGTTAATTTTTTGAAAACTAATTTTGGGTCAAACCGCTGGCTTCTGCTATCTCTACCACTGCTCTTCCTGGCTCTTTTCTATTTTTATCCCCTGATAAAGATAGTTTTCATGAGTTTTGCACCGGAGGGGGTATGGGAGCCGGAGCGGCTCAGGCAACTCATCTCTTCAGATAATTATTTCCGTGTCCTGCGCTTTACCTTCTGGCAAGCCACCCTTTCCACCCTACTCACCCTGGCCCTTGCCCTGCCCGGCGCCTATATCTTTGCCCACTTCAACTTCCCCGGCAAAAATATGCTTCAGGCTCTTATGACGGTACCCTTTGTCCTGCCAACGGTTGTCACGGCGGCAGCATTCAGGGCGTTGCTTGGGTCAGGAGGTCTGGTAAACAGCTGGCTGATAACAGCTTTAGATCTCTCAATTCCACCAATCAGGATTGATCAGACGGTTGCTTTCTTTCTTCTGGCCCATATCTTCTATAATTATTCTCTAGTGTTACGTATTGTCGCAGGATACTGGAGCAGCCTTGACCCTGACATTCGTGAAGCTGCCGGAATGCTTGGGGCCTCACCCTGGCAGACCTTTAAAAAAATAACACTACCCTTGCTCGTACCTGCAATTACTTCCGCAGCAGTTTTAGTTTTTATCTTCTGTTTCACAAGTTTTGGGGTAATACTTATCCTTGGAGGGCCGGGATATGCTACCATTGAAGTGGAAATTTATCGCCAGGCTGTACAATTTTTCAACCTTCCCATGGCAGCCGCACTTTCCCTTATCCAGATACTTATCAATTTTCTCCTGATGTGGCTTCATGCCCGAATAGGGAGTAAAAACAGGGTAGGATTTTTCTCAACCGCTATTGGAGGAACCCCAAAAAAAGTTAAAGGCTTTTTGCAAAAAAGTTTCCTCCTCGCCAATCTCCTTTTTATGGTTATCCTGCTTCTTGCGCCCCTTTCCGCCCTTCTACTCCGCTCATTTATCGG
This sequence comes from Desulfobulbaceae bacterium, assembly GCA_030599175.1. GTDB lineage: Bacteria > Desulfobacterota > Desulfobulbia > Desulfobulbales > Desulfocapsaceae > Desulfomarina. The sequence goes on from JAUVON010000031.1 coordinate 11,703, forward strand.
TGAACATGGATTTACCCTCGCTTACTATTCATCCCTTTTTACCACCCACTCGCGATCAGTCTTTTTTGTGCCACCCATTAATGCTGTACTTAACAGTGTTGGTTTCGGTCTTGCCGCAATGTGTATTGCCGTAACTCTCGGCCTTTTCGCTTCAACATATTTAGCCTCGGCAAAAGGACGCAGTGTCCCCTTCTGGGATGCAGTTATCATGCTCCCTCTGGCAACTTCCGCTGTAACCCTCGGTTTTGGTTATATTATCACTCTCAACACGCCGCCGTTGAATCTGCGCGATTCCCTTGCTCTTGTACCGATAGCTCATGGACTGGTGGCATTTCCATTTGTGGTCCGCTGCATTCTGCCGGGGATTCGTCAGATACCGCAAACGCTGAAGGAGGCTGCCACTCTCCTGGGAAGTTCTCCACTCCAGGTCTGGCGCTATATCGATCTCCCTCTTACCAGCCGGCCAATCATGGTCGGTGCAATATTTGCCTTTTCTATTTCCATGGGGGAATTCGGCGCTTCATCCTTTGTCACCCGACCCCATACGCCTACCATGCCGGTTGCCATTTTTCGATTCCTCAGCCAGCCCGGCGACTTGAACTATGGCCAGGCCATGGCCATGAGCACTATTCTAATGCTGGTTACAGCCAGTGGCTTTTGGCTGCTGGGAAGGATAGCGGATAACAGATGACAATTTTAGATGTTACAAATCTCTCAAGCAGTTACGAAGGACAACCCCTGTTAAAAGATATCACCTTCAGTTTGAAAAAGGGTGAAATTCTCTGCCTCCTTGGACCTTCGGGTGCCGGCAAGACCACCCTCCTCCGCCTTCTTGCAGGCCTTGAAAAAGAAGATAGTGGGATTGTCACCTTTGGCAACCTCAATATCCAGCCTATTCCTTCACATAAACGAAATTTTGGTATGATGTTTCAGGAATATGCTCTTTTCCCCCACAAAAACGTCTTTGAAAATGTTTCCTTCGGTCTGGAGATGAAAAAATGGCCGCTCAAAATCCGCCAGGAGAAAGTTGCTGGGATGCTGGAAATTGTCGGTCTAAAAGGTTTTGCCCACCGCGCCATTGACGAGCTTTCAGGAGGAGAGCGACAACGTGTGGCACTTGCCAGATCCCTGGCGCCGGAGCCCCGGTTATTACTCCTTGATGAACCCCTCGGCTCTCTGGATCGAACACTGAGAGACAGGCTTGCGACAGAAATCCGTTCCATCCTCAAAGCTCTCAATGTCACCGCCCTCTTTGTTACCCATGACCAGTCGGAAGCGTTCAGCGTAGCAGATAAGGTGGCAATTCTCCACGAAGGAAGGCTGGAGCAGTTTGACAGTCCGGAAAATATCTACCGTACTCCAGCTAATGCAACCGTTGCCCGTTTTCTTGGCTTTAAGAACATTATTTACGGAAAGAGAGCTAAGGGTGATCTCTTTTACTCCGCCATTGAACAACTTCACCTTGCAACAGAAAACGGTGATACAGAAAATTGCACCCTGCTCATTCGGCCGGAAGGTGCACGGATCATCCAGGCAGAGGAACTCATAAAAAATGAGATAGCCTTAACAGGAAAAATTGTTAAACTGCAGTTCCAGGGAGCCACCTACAAAATGCAGATAGAGGTTGACGAGCACATGCTGTTTTTCGATCTACCCATCGACCCGATTCCACCGGGAATTGGTGATCCTGTCCATCTGGCAATCCGTACCTCCTCCTTTGTCCGGCTCGCATCATAGCTATCGTACAAAAGAACAGTGCTATTGCCCGAAGTTGTTCCTTGAGAATTATATAGCTCAACATTATAGTGTTCAATAATTAGTGGTTTCCCCTCATTCAGATCAACATATACTCAATTCATTATTTCTCCTGAGATTCATGCAGACAAAATTCAAAAAAAATGAACCATCATCTTCCAGCAAATACACCTGCAACGAATATCGTGAAGAGATGATACTGCTGGCTTTGAGGCAAAAACTTCACAATCCAGACTTGTCTAGAAAGGACAAAGACAAACTGGAAAAAGAAATCATCGAACTTGAAGGCAAAATTGGTTTTTAACGATTCAGAATTATTTTGACTAAAAGTATAAAAAAGAACTGGTTTCTGCTTGGTCTTGTCGCTGTTGTCCTTATTACCCTTGCTGATACTAAAGGATTTTTAACAGGACCGGGACTCTGGCTGAAGGATCATAATGGTCCGGATTCCGTTATTGTCCTTATTTTTTTTCTCTCCGGTCTGGTTCTTGATACCAGACTGATTCGTGCTGGGGCCTCTGACTACAAAGGTACTCTGACAGCCCTTCTGCTTATTTTTCTGATCGCTCCACTTCTCACCCTCCCCTTTACTCTCCTGCACCTCAGCACCGGCGTGCTCCTGGGACTTTTCCTTGTCGCCGTTATGCCTACCACCCTCAGCAGCGGTGTCGTTATGACCGGAGGGGCGGGAGGAAATATGGCACATGCCCTGCTGATCACAATCATTGCCAACTCACTGGCGGTTTTTACCATTCCTTTTACTCTCGGCATACTGCTCAGTCTGACCGGGGATAGCCGCATCATAGAAATTGAACAACTCCCTATAATGTTAAAAATAGCTACCCTGGTGCTGCTGCCGCTTTTGGGAGGTATGATAATTCGAAGAACCTCGACAGCCCTCCGTCCTTTTTTACCATATACCGGTATTATCAATCAAATCGGCATCCTTGCCATGGTCTGGATGGCTCTCTGCAGAGGTAGAGAAGCAATTGTGTCCAATCTTGGGGCCATTCTGCCGATTCTTTTTGTTATTTTCACCTTTCACCTGGCTTTAGTCCTGGCAGGCATAGTCATGGCCCACTATGGGGCTATAGGTAAGGGCCGAAGAGAAAGTGTGATCCTTATGGGGGGGCAAAAAACCCTGGTGCTCTCGGTGATCCTGCAGGTATCACTTTTTCCTGAATATGGTATTGCACTTGTGGTCTGCGTCCTGCATCACATTGTCCATCTCATTATGGACGCATTTCTGACCCGACACTTAAAAGGTAAAAAGTAATCACCTTGGCAAACGGATGAAACCACCTCACATTCGTACCTTCAGTTATCATTACAGGGAAAAGTATGGTCAACCAATTGGTAAAATTGCAGTTGATATTGGCTACCCATGTCCAAACAGAGAAAAAGGCGGATGCATTTTCTGCAGATCAGCTGGCTTTACTCCCACATACCTGCTGAAAACTGATAACATCGCAGCACAGATAGCCAAAGGAAAAAAATCTCTGCTGAAGGGAAGATTCAAAAAATATTTTACATACTTCCAACAGGAAACAGCCACAGCCATGGCTGCAGAGAAACTTCTTCCCATTTGTGATCTTGCACTACGAGATTCCGACTGCATTGGCATAATAATCTCCACTCGTCCCGATTATATTGAAAATGAGTTTTTGAGTGGACTGGCTGCCCTTCTTGGATCTACCAAAAAAGAATGCCTCATTGAGCTGGGAGTGCAGTCCGCACATGAGAAAAGTCTCACGTTTCTCAATCGCAACCATAGTTTTGAAGATGTTGGAAA
>JAUVON010000288.1 GCA_030599175.1 Desulfobulbaceae bacterium
GCCGATATGGACATCCTGACTGCTCTTCCTGATATTCCGGACAGTGCCGTCGATCTGCTGTTCACCAATCAGTCCGGGGAGAAGGCAGCTCATTTCAATCTGTTGTTCGATTTTGACCTCGGGAAGCTCCTTGTTATTCTTCATCTTGACCTGACACAATCCCCCGGAACTGCTCATGTCGACAAAGGCACCAAAAAACTGCTGAGCACCGGAAAGTTTGATTGCACAGGGGATGTAAGTAGCGGTTCTGGTGGCTTTTCGCATTTCATGATAGTGGATTACCACCGGATAATCGAGGAAGAGAAGATGCTGCGGTGTATCAATCGCCCTGAGCAACTTGCATTTAAACAGACAGAGCTTACCCATATACCTGTATTTCACCAGGATATTAGAACCAATTTCAAGTGGCGTGTTGGTAAAAATAAAATTGGACGGCGTGGCAACAATTATACATTTTTCCGGCACCATTCCGGCCAGTGAGCTGTCAAGGCTGGAATCAAAGGAGTCGAATTCAAGTTTAAGCCGCAACCCAAAGTCAAGGGCAAGCCGCTGGCCCGCCGTGGAAACCTCTTTCATTTTGGGTTTGGGTTTGGTATCGGCTGGCCGCTGTTTAATCCCGGCCTCACGCTCATCCTTTAGACGAAACCCCTCCATGATTAGAGACATCAATGGCTTGCTGATCCTGTTTTTCTTTTTTCCGTTATAGAATTTGAGTTCAAGTGTGACCTCACCCCAGGAAATCATTTCATAGATTGCCTGTTCACCGGTAAGGGAACTCATCTCAGCATCAACAGGTATACCCTCCTTTATAAAGATGCGTCCGCTGTTTTTGTCGTCGAAAATATGGAGAGTGCATGATTTCCCCTCACTTTCAAGCATCTGCAGAAAAGAATGGGTCGGTATTCCTTTGATTGTACCTATAGAGGAGTGTTCTATAAGTTCTTCTAATTTTTCAACAAAAAGCTCGCCATTAAGGGGCTTTTCATAGACGGCACTAACACCTAGAGCAAGAAGATCCGACCTGTCAACAGTACGGGAAGGAGCGATAGCGATCAGTGGAATATACGGGAACTCCTGCACAATCCTGGTCAATATCAAACAGTCTGACAAATCTGAAAATGTCGTATCACAGATAACTAGATCAACGCATTTGTCAGTGAGAATCATGCGGGCATTTTCTTCATTCTGGGCCGTCAGAATAGCAAGGCCCTCAGAACTGCGACTGCAGAACTCCATGATTGTTTCCAGTTCCGCTAAATCATCCTCAATAATTAATATGGTTTTCATAGGGTATGTACTATGTACTTAATCTATTCGTTGTTTGCGCAGAAATTATTTATGAACATGCCTTTGTCTTCTCGTGATATTATGCAGGATTTTTTTAGAAAAATCAAACGATTACTACTGGAGTTATGCCGCTTTTCAGCATAATCAATTGTCAACTGAGAATATCACCAAAAACGCGCAAAAAATTACCACCTAAAATGGCGATGATCTCATCGTCGTTGTATCCTCTTGTAATAAGGCCCGCTGTAAACTCACCCAGTCCGGCATGGGTTTTGATAACATCATGGGTTTCTATCGCTCGTCCTACCTGGAGGAAATCGACAAAACTGTCGCAGAGATCAAAACCGATACCCACATGCTCAATGCCGCCGATTTTGGCTATATGATCCACATGATCGATAAAATGAGAGATTGTGACTTCCGGCTCGTCTTCACGAATAAACAGATTTACAGAATTCATGCCGATGACACCGCCGTTTTTGGCAACTGCTTCAATCTGTTCATCATCAAGATTTCGCATGGTGCCGGCAAGCGCCCTGCAGTTTGAATGGGAGGCTATAAGCGGTCTGCTGACAACATCCATAACATCCCAGAACCCTTCATCGTTGATATGACTCACGTCAATAAACATACCCAGATCTTCTGCTTTTTCGATCAGGTCAATACCAAATGGTGTCAATCCTCCCTTCCGACCCTCCCTGCTGCTTTTAAAAAAAGCGCCATCACTGACATAATTTCGGCGACTCCAGACCAGGCCAAGACCCCGCACACCAAGTTCATAAAATATCCGCAGGAGTTGTATGTCGTTCTGCAGCGGTTCTGCTCCTTCAAGGGAAAGGAAAATTGCTGTCTCTCCTGCTGCCCGAGCCCCGGAAGCTTCCATAACAGTACGACAGATCCTGAACCGACCTGGACTCTCATCAATCTCTTCAAGCAGGTGGCTGATTTGATCCAGGGCTCTTCTAAGGCCCATTTCCGGCAGAAAATAATCATGAATAAACAGTGCGGAAACAATCAGGTCAAACCCACCCGCCCTGAATTGCTGCAGATAACTGGTCTCAATAACCTTATGCATGCCCCGTTCCCGCCGATTGGCAACTTCGTAGGTAAGATCAAAATGGGCATCAACCGTAAAGGCCCTGCGATGAACATCTGCTACCTGTTCAAGGAGTTTTTTATCCATACTGTGTTACCCGTCCAGAAGAATTTAGTATATCGATGCGAAACAGACAATTATCGCCTGTTTCTTCCCTACAGGGTGAAGAGAAACAATCTCAGTATATCGAAGTAATTATCCGACTCAAAACCAACCCGCCGCGGTGAGATCAATTCAGCCCCCGGATAGAATGAAGCCTTATATGCATCCTGACTGTTAGTATAAGCAATGGTTATGTTGAACCTTTCAGGGAGATCCTGCAAGTGACCCGATGAACTTCCTGAAAGAACTTCATATACTGCGGACTTGATCATCCTCAGAGCACTCTTCGGGTGAATATTCACCGTCGATGCCCCCACACCCGTTTTCACCGAAACTGTGCTGATATCCGGCGCAATCTCTACTGCATGATCGCAAATTTCCTGATCACCGGAGATAAAGAGTACCGGTACCTTCTCAAGCATCGCCGTATAATAGTTGATAAGAAATTCCGATGCCGGCATATTATTGATATCAAGAGTTGATATCCTGCTGCTGCTCATAGTGTGGGCCAGCGGATTGCCCCCGCCACCGGCCAGAGAATGATATCCGAGCATCAGGGCTGCATCAAAGGAGCTGTCAAGTTCCTGCATCATCATATAAGGATGTCGACTCCAGCCCCTGATGAGGCTGGTATTCTCAGGCAGATCATCGGCAATGATATTACAGGCAGTACCGTGGGCATCCTTGATAACAATTTCTGTAGCTCCCGCTTCAAACGCACCTTCACAGGCCGCTATAACCTCTCGTGTCATCTGCTGCTGAAATTCCGGATATTCAGCGTTACCCCTGGTTGCTTCATTCCAGGTGGTAATCCCGCAAACCCCTTCTATATCGACACTGATATAAATTTTCATATATCCCTCATTTTCTTCATTCCTCTACGGTTATTGCCTCTATTCCAAGTCCGGGAGCATCAGAAAAACAGACTCGGGATCCCCGGTAAGATATTCCCCCTGATGCCGGGTTTGTGCTGCAGAAAAGTGGCGCATCCAGATCGTATTTATCAATAATCGTCCGGCTTGCCGCCAGATGAGCTGCAGCCGATACGCTGATATGGCATTCCATCATTGAACCGATCATGCATGGAATACCCGCAGTTTCGGCAACCGAAGCTATCTTCAATCCATTATATATACCGCCACACTTCATAAGCTTGATATTAAGACCATCCACCGCATTCATTCCGATCAAATCCAGTGCATCCCTGGGAGAGAAGACACTCTCATCGGCATAGACAGGGAAACCGACATTGTCTCTGACATAACGGAGACCTTCAAAGTCACGGGCAGGAACGGGCTGTTCCATAAGTTCGATAACTATTCCCCTGCGCTCCAGTTCTCTGCCGACCCGTACAGCTTCTTTGGCGCTCCATCCCTGGTTGGCATCGATCCTGATGCGGGTCTCGCGGCCGACAGCCTCCTGAATCAACTGGAGGCGACGGATGTCCAGTTCCGGATCACCACCAACCTTAATTTTCAATATATTAAAACCCTGACTCAGTTTTTCTTCACTCTCGGCGATCATCTTTTCCGGTGTATCAATACTAAC
>JAUVON010000212.1 GCA_030599175.1 Desulfobulbaceae bacterium
CCACTACAACCATACAGGGATATAATTAAAAAAATGAAGGTTATGGTCTTGATAATTCCTATTACAGTCAGAAATTGGTTTTTTATGTTTCCCACAGTCACTTAGTCACCTTTATAAGGTTATTTTGATTTCGCATATAACTCAGTTCTTCTTTCGTTATCACTAATATTATTGGAAAATTTTATTTATCTTTTCAAAGAATTTTCGAGCCCCATCCTCAATTGCTTTAATTCCAGTATCAGGAATTTTTGGTGGAAAATCTGGTTCGGTTCCCACTAGAAATGGCAGTACCGTAGTACCGGAACCCTTCATGGAGGTTGCTTTAAGACTATTTTCATCTATTCGTGCCCATACTATCTCTGGAGATGGGGTAACTTTGAGTAAATCAGTACCTGCTTCAAGATTATCCATGATATTACCCCAGACCTTAAGCGCTCCGGAAGAACCCGTAAGAGATGTGGAGGAGTTATCATCCTTACCCAGCCAGACAACTGTAAGAAAGGTATCAGAAAACCCTGCAAACCAGCTATCCTTTAATAAATCAGAAGTTCCTGTCTTGCCTGCAAAGATGCTGTTCGAACGCAATCTGTAGCTGCTTGCAGTGCCTTCTGATACAACCCTTTCAAGGGCATGGGTCAACAGCTGTATAAGTGGCGGGGAAAACCGTTGTTCGACTTCGAGTCCATACCTTTTAAGCAGCTGCCTATCCTGTGTCATAACACTTTGAATAGAGCGAAGGGGGAGATAAAATCCTCCAGAGGCGATTGTCTGATAAATCTGGCTGACCTGCAGGGGAGTCATCTCAACTGCTCCAAGAAGAAGCGAAGGATAGGGATGTATTGGTTTCCCAAAGCCAAGTTTACCCAGAGTAGCAATGACATTGTCCAATCCTATATCCATCCCCAGCCTGACTGTTGCAAGATTATATGATCTGGACAGTGCCTGATAGAACAGAACCCGTCCATGCTCTTTTTTGTCATAGTTTTGAGGGTTCCACTGATCACCTCCGTGTTCCAGCTGAATTGCAGTATCCACAAGAGGTGAGGCAAGAGTATAACCCTGCTCAAGCCCTGCAAGGTAAATTGCTGGTTTAACCAGGGATCCAATGGGGCGGTGAGCATCGAGAGCTCGGTTAAATCCTGTTTCAAGAGGGTTAATTCCCCCGGAAACTCCCAGTACCTCCCCATTTTCGCGGCCGGTTACAAGGACTGCTCCCTGGATATCATTTTTACTGTCGGATTTCTTTAGAGATGTTGCCGTATCCCCTAAACTTTTTTCAATTTGCCACTGTACTTGAGGATTGAGGGTGGTATGAATTCTAAGGCCATTTCCCCGCAAGTCTTCTTTCTCATACTCTGATTGGAGTTGATATCGAACGAGGTCGAGAAAAGCTGGAAAACGATTAAACCCATTCTTTTGTACTTTTACATCTGTAAGAGGTTCTGTCAGAGCCCTGTCATAGTCACCTTGTGAGAGGATATTATCTTCAAGCATGACCCGAAGCACCACTGCCCTTCTGGCTTTACAACTAGCAGGATACTTTCTCGGATCATAGACGGACGGTCCCTTAACCATACCGATAAGAGTTGCGAGCTGACCGGCAGAGATATCGCTGAGATCCCTACGAAAATAGAATTGACTCGCAAGGGCGAAGCCATGAACGGCTCTATTCCCATCCTGGCCAAGAAAGACTTCGTTGATGTAGGCAGTCAGTATTTCATCTTTGGAGTAGTGATATTCCAAAAGGATGGCCATAACTGCCTCTTTTAACTTTCGGGATATGGTGCGTTCACGATCAAGAAAGAAATTTTTAACCAGTTGCTGAGTCAAAGTTGAACCACCCTGGACTGTTTTTCCTGCGCTGATATTTTTAAGCAGGGCTCTGAATACTCCTGTCGGTGATACGCCGAGATGAGAGAGGAAATCCTTGTCTTCAACTGCCATCAAACCCCGGCGAAGCAGGGTTGGGATTTCTGAAGATTCGAGAACAATTCGGTCTTCATGCACCAGAGGGTGAAAACTACCAATTCTTGCCGGATCAAACCTGAAAAAGGGTAATTCTTCGTCGCTATTTGTCGACAACAATGTATCAACATTATTATCTTTAAAGGTGATTAGCAGTTCGGTGGGTTCTTCGATTCCACCAGGGAAGTGGAAACCCCGCGTGATTATATTGAAACTGGATGAATTACGAAAATAACCGCCGGGAACTGTAACCGGGTTCTCCTTTCTGTACCCGGCAAGCTGGAGTTCTTTTTCCAATAGGTCGGCTGTAAAAACCATTGACGGGTAGAGTTCAAGAGGGCGGGCATAGACAATCGCAGGAACTTCCCATCTTTTGCCATCAAATTTCGTACTGATCTCATTTCCAAGGCTTTCTGCCGAACGAAATAAATACCATCCACCAATTACAGTGATCGCGAAAATCAGGCCTGAAAAAAGTTTAATATATGATGCTTTTGACATGAAGAGAGGTGTATCAAAAAAAAAGCCCCAATGCAACCCCGTGTCGGCTGAATGTTCAGCTGACACGGGATACATTGGGGAAAGGAAGAAAATCGAGTTTTTTTAGAAACAGTTTTAGAAGCGGCCACCTCCCTGGCAATTACCATGTCCACGTCCCATTGGCCCTGATCCTCCCATTCCCTGCTGGCCGGGACCCATGCCAACGCGTCCCATATACTTGTCAACACCTGCGGCTGTCGCCTTTTCTCTCATTGCAGCACGAAGATCAAAAAGTTCTCCTGCAACTTTCGCAGCTGCAGCCGGATCAGGATTGGTACTGTTCAGCATTGCACGTTTTTCAGCACGCTTCATTACTATTTCTTTACGTAATCCCTGGTTATCAGTCCTGAATTTGGTGAGTTTATCCTTAGTCTCCTGATCCAGTTGCTGATACATCATACCACCCTGCATCATGCCACCCTGCTTTTTACCTGGATGGCCATATCCGCCGCCGCCTTTTCCACATTGCGCTGAAGCTGTACCTGCCAATGCCAGACCCGCTACCATAACCATTACTATTATTTTCTTTTTCATTTTATCACTCCAATTTTGATGGATTTTTATCGAAAGAGCTTTATTGCCTCTTTCAGTTACAACGTACAATATGATTTCTACTTTGAACTTGGCGCCAGCCCGATTACCTCTTGTTGTAAGAAGTAAAGCAACTGGTGTGCCAAAACAGACAAATTATTATAACTACTTATTATTACAACTATTATATAAAATTCATAAAATCAGTATTAGTGAAAGCAACAGAATCACCAGGTAAATTTTACCCACCTTCTCAGTCCTGTAGGTAAAAAGTTCTCACCTCATCCTGTTGTTTTCAAATTATTTGTCCCTGCCATCCCGTTCAATATCCCGGTGATAAACAGTATGCTCTATGGACAACCTATCAAGAAAATCCGCCAAAGCCTCCGTTACCGCAACCGACCGGTGACGACCTCCTGTGCAGCCGATACCGATATCCAGGCTCTTTTTTCCTGCCGCACTGTTCTGCTCTATAAGAAACGTTATCATAGGCTTGAGGAGGGTGAGAAACCCCCTGCCCTCATCGCTTTCAAGAACATAGGTCGCCACCTTATCAACACGTCCTGTCTGCGGCCGTAATTCTTCCACCCAATATGGATTGGGAAGAAACCGAACATCCCATATCACATTCACATCAACAGGGGCACCGTACTTAAAACCAAATGAAAATAATACAACCTCCAATACGTCCTTCGACTTCATTTTTATCTCCAGAAACTATTCTGTCTTTTCTGCATCCTCAGTACCAAATTTGAGAATTCTCGGCACCACCGATTTACGATTTGCAGGTCTGTGATAGATTACATCAGGGTAACCAAAAGCAATAACACTATATATTTCCTCACTATCTTCAATTTCCATTTCCCTTTTCATACCAGAGTTACGCCGCATTGCCTCAACGGCAAAACCGATTAGACAGCTGCCAAGCCCCATCACATGTGCCGCAAGCAGGATATTCTGAGTCGCCAGAAGAGCATCTTCTGCCGGGCAGCTTGCATCCTGCCGGGCTGTTACAAGAATTGCAGCCACAGCTCCGTGAAAAAGGCTATCCCTGCCCTCCCTGTCCCACTCCCGAAGAGATTCCTCCACTGAATCGTGGTATCTCCGGTAATATTTTCCCAGGCTGTCTCCACCAAACAGCTTTACCAGCAACCGCAAAATCCCGTTTCTGGCCTGCCTGTTAAGATTTCGGTAGTACTCCGCAGTCAAGCCTCCAAATACAAGGACATCTTCCCGCTCCGGCAGGATTGAAAAATTCCACGGCTGGCTGTTCGTCCCGGAAGGTGCAGTAGTTCCAATTTTTACGAGATCTTCCAGGAGTGGCAAAGGAACGGGTTTGGTCAGGTACCTGCGACAGGATCTCCTGGAGCGCATCAGTGCAGCTATCTCCGCGACCTCTCCAGTTCCGGGTTGAATCACTCCCCCCAGTTCAGTAAACGTGGAAAAATTAATAGCAGAAACCAGCCCACTCACGACAACTGCATCCACAGGACACACTGCCTGACAATGGCCACAGGAAAAACATTCATCCAGCTGAAACTCAGCCTTGTTATCTACCAGCTCAATAGCCTTATAAGGACAGATGGTGATGCAGATACCACATCCGGTACACACGTCTTTATCAATACTTACCGCTTTCACTTATATTCTGCTCAATGGGTTTCAATTTTTGGCAACTCACAAGCAACTTTCTGCTACTCAAGAACAACCGACTGGTGTAAAACCTGACCCTGGTCTTCACCATCACATCAACCTAATCACTATTAGAAAAATATGTATAAGCATTTCCGGCAACGGTATAAAAACAGCAGTTACCACGAGGTTGTTGCAGTCTGCCTGCCCCTGGTACTCAGTATGTCCGCAGCCACACTGATGACATTTACCGACCGGATATTTCTGGCAAATTACAGTTTAAATGCAATATCCGCCGCACTCCCTGCCAGCATTACCTCATATCTTTTTGTCGCTTTTTTCGGCGGTGTCGGCGGCTACGCCGGAGTATTTATTGCCCAATACACCGGCAGGGGCTATCACTTAAAAGTGGGCAGGGTTCTCTGGCAGGGAATCTATTTCACCCTTGGTTCGGGAATATGCTTCTGGCTGCTCGCTCTCTTTGCAACCGAACCGCTTTTCGCCTTCGCCGGACATCCTCAGGATGTCCAGGAGCTTGAACGAATCTATTTTTCCATACTCTGTAAAGGTGCGATTTTCAGTGTGGCAACTGTGACACTTTCGACTTTTTTTACCGGTCGCGGGCTTACCCGCCCGGTAATGCTCATCACTTTTCTCGGTGTTATAATCAATATCCCCCTC
>JAUVON010000194.1 GCA_030599175.1 Desulfobulbaceae bacterium
GCAGAGGGAAAACTCCTGCAGAAGATCAACCAGGCTAATACGGCAAGAGAAATGTATGAACATATTCATCAAGCCCGGAAGACTGACCTGGTCACAGGAGTATGCAATAAAGCTAAAGAGTATTGTGAAGACATTACCGGCCGGAACATAAAAGTCTATCTTATTAACCATAAGGCCGATGTGATTACTTATGTATAAGGTATCAGTTATCGGCATATCTGAACCGGTACTCTCCCTCAGCCAACTGGAGCTGTTAGACACCTGCTCCCTTCTCATAGCCACCGGACGTCTTCGAGATATGGCAGCTGATTTTTCCGGGAAGATTCAGTCTATTGCCCCGCTAGACCAGGCAATGACAGAAATCCGTTCCAACCTGACCACCGGAAACGTTGCTGTTCTTGCCAGTGGTGATCCACTCTTTTATGGTATCGGCCGCCGACTGTTAGCCGAGTTTGGCAATGAACAGATCGAAATACTCCCTGCCCTCAGCGCAATCCAGCGTGCATGCGCCCTCTTTAAAATTCCCTGGGACGATGCTGTTATTGAAAGTTTACATGGCAGGCAATCGGTGCATATTCCTGGTTTGCTACTGCAAAATGAAAAAACCATTGTCTTTACCGACCAGAATAATTCTCCAAAAGCAATAGCAATTAAAATCCTTGAATATCTGCAAGCCATCAATCATTTAAATTTTAAAGATAAAATATCATTATCTGTTGCTGAGAATGTCGGTTTGCAAGATGAAAAGGTATTTTCAGGAACCCTGGAGGAGATGGCAAAAACTGTTTTTTCTCCTCTTAACATTCTCTGCCTGCAACTTTCTCTTCTCCAGTCCCAGGGACCGACTTCTTTTGGTCTTGGGTTAACAGAAGATGAGATTTCACACAGCCGGGGCCTGATTACTAAAAATGAAGTTCGTGCAGTAACCATCCACAAGTTGCGACTCCCCGGGCAGGGTGTTCTCTGGGATATCGGTGCCGGCAGTGGCTCAATATCAATTGAAGCTGCCCGGACGAATCCTCGGCTCACCGTCTATGCAATCGAGCATCAAGAGGAAGAGCTGAACAACATCAAGGCAAATATTCGCCGATTTGGCTGCTTCAATGTCATTCCTGTTTTTGGCAGGGCACCGGAGGTTCTGACAAACCTCCCAGCTCCAAATCGTGTGTTTATCGGCGGAAGCAGCGGCTCCCTTGCAGAAATTGTACAGCTCATTGCCAACCAACTGGCACCAGATGGTCGTCTTGTTATTAATGGAGTTATCGAAAAAACAATCACAGAGGCACCTCGATATATGCGAGATGCAGGTTTTGCGGTAAGTAGAAGTGTTGTCAAGGTAAGCAGAACATCACAAAATGGTGAAACACAGAATTTCAATCCAATAACAATTATAGCAGGAACCCGATGAACGATCCAAATTCCGAACAAAAGTCACCTGATCCAGTGCGACATACAGTTCACTTTATCGGTGCGGGTCCCGGTGACCCTGAACTCATTACCGTCAAAGGACAGCGGTTACTGAATGAAGCAGATATCGTCATCTATACAGGCAGTCTGGTGCCAAAAGCCTTGATTTCGGGATTGCGGGCACAAATACATAACTCTGCCGGACTCAATCTCGAGGAAGTATTTGAAATAATTCACACCGGCTGGAAGGCAGGTAAAAAAATTGTGCGCCTCCATACCGGCGACCCTGCTATCTATGGTGCCATAAATGAACAGATCGCCTTATTTAAGGAAAACCTGATTCCTTTTAAGGTGATTCCCGGCGTCAGTTCCGGTACAGCTTCGGCTGCAGCCCTGTCCACTGAACTCACCCTGCCTGAAGTCTCCCAGACTGTTATTTTTACCAGAAGAGCTGGCAGAACTCCTGTTCCTGAAAAGCAGGATCTCATCTCTCTTGCATCCCACCGGGCAACCATGATGATCTTTCTCAGTGTCGGCATGATCGAGCAGGTGGTGGCAGAGCTGATAGAGGGCGGCTACACTGGAGAAACACCCGTTGCCATTGTTGAAAAGGTAAGCTGGCCGGAGGAAAGACAGTTGCGCGGTACTCTTGACACTATTGCCGGCCAGGTGCAGGAGGCAGGTATCACCAAAACCGCCATTATTGCCGTAGGTGATGTGCTGGCGGAAGGGCCTCCACCTGCTCTTTCCAAACTCTATGATAAAGAGTTCAGTCATGAGTACAGAAAGAGCAGTTCCTGAGATGAAACTTGCTCTTATTGCCATCACAAAGGGAGGGGAAGTCCTGGCGAAAAAGCTGTCATCTCAACTTGAAGAAGCGACACTTCTACCCAAAGGGAAAAAGGTTGGCGAGACCATAGCTGAAAACTGGCAGGATTTTGACGGTTTTGTATTTATCATGGCCGCAGGCATTGCAGTACGCTCCATCGCCCCTCTTCTGCAACACAAACATCATGACCCCTGTGTGGTTGTGATGGATGAAAAAGGTCAACATGCGATCAGCCTGCTCTCAGGACATATTGGAGGCGGCAATCAACTCGCCCACCGCATTGCATCTCTTACCGGAGGAAAAGCCGTAATCACAACCGGATCAGATACTCTTGACCTGGCTCCCCTGGATCTGTGGGCCAAAGAACAGAATCTTCACGTTCGCAGCCAGGAGAAGCTGACCATGGCAAGCGGAACTCTAGTCAATCGTGGATATCTGCATATCTATGCTGATATCATCGTAAAAAATTTACCACACGGATTACAGCAGACTGCAGATTGGACGGATGCCGATATTATCGTCTCCCATAAGAACATCTATCCAAAAGAAGTCACCCTGTTTGAACCTCGCAACCTTGTCATTGGGGTTGGCTGTAACAGGGGAACTCCGGAAATCGAGTTTGAAGAGTGCTTAAATGATCTGTTAGAAGATACCAGACTCTGCCGTTCATCCATACGCAACCTGGCTTCAATAGATAAAAAAAATGATGAAGTCGGCCTGCTCCAGTTTGCCCGCACTAACCACTGGCATATCGATTTTTTTGACAAAGATTCAATTAACGAACTTAAAAACCTTGAGATATCCTTTGCAGCACTGAAAGCAGTCGGGGCAATCGGCGTTGCAGAACCCACCGCCCTTCTCAGTGGTGGCACCAATCTCTTACTCAGCAGGAAAAGAAAATGGAAAAACATAACGATGGCAATAGCCCAGGCACCCTTTTCGTTGTCGGCACGGGTCCGGGGTCAAGCCAATATCTGACCGCAGCTGCAGCCGCAGTCCTTAAAAATGCTGATGTGATTATCGGCTATAAAACCTACCTTGACCTTATCCCTGAATATCTTGAGGGAAAAGAGGTAATCTCCTCAGAAATGATGAAAGAGGTTGATCGCTGCAGAGAGTCTCTGGAAATTGCGAGCCAGGGGCGGCAAGTGGCACTGGTCTCCGGCGGAGATCCGGGAATTTATGCCATGGCCGGTCTTGTCTATGAAATGGCAAAAGAATCCGAGTTCCCATGCAGGATTGAAATTATCCCCGGCCTGGCAGCTATTAACAGCTGTGCCGCACGTCTCGGTGCTCCTCTGATGCACGACTTTGCCGCAGTCAGTCTCTCCGACCTGCTCACCCCATGGGACGTTATTGAAAAGAGGCTGAAAGCCGCCGCTGAAGCCGACTTTGTCACCGCAATCTACAATCCTAAATCAAAAAAACGCACAGAACAGATAGTCAGAACAAGAGAAATTTTTCTTACCTGCCGAGACCCTCAAACTCCGGTGGGAATTGTAACCGCCGCAACCCGTGAGAACGAGAAGATTGTGATCACCACACTTGATAAGATGCTGGACAATGAGATCACCATGCAGTCCACTCTTATTATCGGCAACTCTCAGACCTACAGCTGGAATGATCTGATGATTACCCCCCGAGGATATAAGAAAAAATATGAGCTGTGATCAATCCCCAAAACAGGTACCGACATCTCTGGCACTTTTAACCCATGGATGATCGGGTGGAACCAGATTCTTCTTGCCGATAACCTGATCCAGTGGGACTGCTTTCGTTTTATTGCCGTCAACAGCAACCATAACACCATAAATTCCCTGGTCAATATATCCTACACAGGCACTGCCAAGTCGTGTGGAGAGCAGCCTGTCAGCGGCAGACGGTGTACCTCCTCGCTGATAATGGCCGAGTATCGTCAACCTTGATTCCAGACCTGTTAATTTTTCCAGTTCTTCAGTCAATCTTACAGTGTTTCCCTTGCAGCGTTTTGTAAACTCCTGCAAAGCT
Source organism: Desulfobulbaceae bacterium (assembly GCA_030599175.1). Classification (GTDB taxonomy): domain Bacteria; phylum Desulfobacterota; class Desulfobulbia; order Desulfobulbales; family Desulfocapsaceae; genus Desulfomarina. The sequence continues at coordinate 4,244 of JAUVON010000194.1, forward strand.
TCTGCAACCTTTTTCCTGCCCTTACTGTCATTTGCTTCTTTTGCTTTCGCCTTCTTTGTCTGCAAATCATGCAAAATTTTGGAGTCCTCGATATTCAATGCACCTTCTGCAACAGCAACAATACTGAAATTTGTCCCTCGTAATTGACGTTTTCGTATGGCATTTGCAGCAGACTGCAGATCGTAGGGAATTTCCGGTATAAGAATAATATCCGCACCTCCGGCAACGCCGGCGCCAAGAGCGAGCCAGCCCGCCTTATGGCCCATAATTTCAACAACTATTATCCGGTGATGGCTGTGGGCGGTTGAATGTAATCTGTCGATGGCCTCGGTGGCAATTTCCATAGCAGTATGAAAACCAAAGGTGACATCGGTCATCGCAACATCGTTATCAATGGTCTTGGGAAGAGTGATAATATTCAACCCCTTCTGCGCCAGTCGATAGGCGTTTTTCTGGGTTCCTCCACCACCGATACAGACAAGAACATCGAGATTATGCCGCCGATAGTTATCGCAGATCACATCTGTCATATCCATCACCTCAGCACCCACCACCATTTTATGGGGTTTATCACGGCTCGTCCCGAGAATTGTCCCCCCCCGGGTTAAAATTGAAGAGAGAACTTCCCGATCAAGACGCATGGTTCTATTTTCCATAAGACCGCGAAATCCATCTCGAAAACCAACGATTTGCATCCTGCCGCTTGACAGGGCCGATTTGCCTATTGCCCTGATTGCCGCATTTAAGCCAGGACTGTCTCCTCCTGCCGTCAAGATCCCAATATGTTTATTCATTATTCTCTTTCATCTGATTGTATATAATTGATAACGTCATAACTCTACCACCCTATCCCCAAGAACCAGGAAAAGCCCGGAATGAGAACCTTTACGAAATTCGACACTCAACTGCACGATATAATCTTTTACATCACAATCAAGCCCTGAAAAAAAGAAATCAAGAAAGCAGATGCATTTTCAATGTGAATTGTTCATAATGAACCGCGTATCAATACTTTGGAAACTTTGAGCCTTATTTTGCCTCTTCTCAAAAACACTCTATGATCTCCACCACCCACGATCCCCAGGGGACACTCTACATAGTGCCAACACCCATCGGTAACCTGGAAGACATAACTCTCAGGGCAATTCGTGTTTTAAGAGAAGCTGATCTGATTGCCGCTGAAGACACAAGGCATACAAAAAAACTGTTAAACCACCTTGGTATCCGCACGCCGCTGATCAGTTACTATAGAGAAAAAGAAGCACAGAGAGGGGCGGAAATCATAAATATACTGAAGACCGGGAAAAGTGTTGCCCTGGCCAGCGATGCAGGCACTCCGGCAATATCAGATCCGGGTTCCGTATTGATTGGACTGGCTCATGATAATGGTATCAACATAGTTCCTCTGCCTGGGCCTTCTGCACTCACCACCGCCCTTTCCGCAACCGGTTTTGATTATACAGGTTTTCTCTTTCTCGGTTTTCTGCCATCGAAAAAAGGCCAGAGACGAAAACTTCTCA
>JAUVON010000257.1 GCA_030599175.1 Desulfobulbaceae bacterium
GGTAAATGACGGGAGTAAGCCGGTCTCAAGAATCTCTGTTTTCTGGTCTCCCTGTTCAACAATTCGTTTGAATTGTAATTGGGAATCAAAGGTGCCGTCAGGATGAACACCGTCTACAGACCAACCATTTGCCGTTATTGTTACTTGATGAGGTTTTAACGGAAACGGTAGCTGTAAGGTGTTTTGTTTTCGGATTGTTACCACCGGCAAAGATTTGACCCACCCAGCGGTGAAGAAGTGACCCACCTGACCGGTGATTAATAATCCTAAAACACCGGTTTATTGACCCACCCATTTTACATTCTTCTTTTCTTTTCTCCTTGTCGTTGTTTTCCTGAATCATTCAGGAGGACACCATGGCAATCAACAGTTACATCAAAAAGCGTCCCTGTCGTATATGTAGAAAATGGTTTGCACCAAATCCACGTGTTGGCGATCGCCAGAAGACTTGTGGGGCTAAAGAATGCCAGGATAAATGGCATGCAAAAAAATGTTCACAATGGAATCGGCATAACCGTGCCTGTTTTCAGGCCACTAATCTGAGTAAAAAACTTCAGGCCGTTCAACATCAGGAAACGGCCCCTGGTAACCCACCTCCCCAATTGCCAAAATCCGGCATTTTTCCCAAACTACCCCAAGAAGTAATTCAAGAGGTGATAGGTGCTCAACAGTTTGTAATTGCTACATATCTGTCACGAGTACTCTTGAGGTCAGTTCAAGAGGTGATACGCCTGCAACGTGCTGATATTTTAAAAGAAGTGAAACGACTACCCCGCAGGGGCTATTCAAGAGGTGATAGTCAAAAGAGAGCCCCCTGAGTTATCATTGTTCATCCATAAGTGGAGATCAAAGATGACTGAAACAGCACAAAAAACGACAGACATTTCCATTGACCAGTTCAGTGAACAGTATGGTGTCCTGCGGATAATCAATCCTAAAGCGGATAAGGCCATGCTGCACTCTCTGGAAAAATATGGGCAGTTAACACCGGTAGTGGTTAGCCGGAACGGTGCAAATGATTATGAACTGCTCGATGGTTTTAAGCGACTGCGTGCTGGCAGGGCTTTGTCATTTACTCACCTCAGATCCTTAATCCTGGAATTGAACGAACGTGCCGGCAAGGCGGTCATCATGCAGTTGAACTGGGTTGGTAAAACCATCAGCAGCATGGAAGAAGCACTGGTGGTGCATTCTCTGTGTTATGAGGACAAATTGTCTCAGGTAGAGATAGCCACCCTTCTTGGCCGTCATAAAAGCTGGGTCAACAGGAGGGTCGCCCTCATAGAACGATTATGCGATAAGGCGCAAAACAGTATCAAGCTTGGACTAATACCAGTGAGCATGGGGAGGGATCTGGCCCGGTTGCCACGTGGCAACCAGGAATCACTGCTCAAGACAATCCATAAACATCATTTAACCTGCCGTGAAACCAGAAAAATCACTGCTGCTTTACTGATGAGACCCAAGCATGAGCATGCGTCTATTCTGTCGAGCCCATGGGAACTCCTTCGCCCCGAAGATCAGGAAGGCATCGTCCAGGACAAGAAATTTGATCCCCTTGTCAACGAACTGCAACGTAAGCTGGTGACCATGGAACGTCATTGTCTTGGCGTGGCGTGCGCTCTCGGTTCTACGGTGCTGGGCCAGTTCACAGAAAAGGAAGAACTGCTGCTCATCACCTGCTGCAAACAGGCTATAACCAGTCTGGATCAGGTACACGGTGAGTTGGAGCACGCCATTACCCCGGACAAGCCATGACTTTCTTTATCCGTAACCGAGAAGAGCTGGAACATCACCTGGTGGCTCTGCATGGTGAGGGCTGGAGTATTCGGGGACTGGTCCGACAGTTTTCTATCAGTCGCAATACCGTACGCAGGATTTTGCGTAAATATGCAGATCAGCGGGAGCATGGTCATGATATTGTCCTGGATAAACAGAAGAAGAACATTGCCCGACCCAGCAAGCTGGATCCTTTTGAAGCTCAGATCAAGGAGATTTTTGAGGAGTACCCCGGGCTTACCGGACAACGGGTTTTTGAAAAACTGCAGGACAGCGGTTATGATGGTGGTATCAGTATCCTCCGAGAGCGGTTGCGCATCCTCCGTCCTTCACCCAAAAAAACACCGGTTGTTCGTTTTGAGACTGAACCCGGCCTCCAGGGCCAGATGGACTGGAGTCCATACACTATTAATTTCACCCACTCAGAAAAAACCCTGGTCAACTGTTTTTCCTATATCCTTGGTTTTTCCCGACGACAGTATATTGATTTCACACTCCGTCGGGATTTTTATACCCTGATCAGACGGCACCAGGACACATTCAACCACTTCGGAGGTGTGCCTCATCATTGCCTGTATGACAGTGAAAAGACCGTTGTCTTGCGCTGGGAAGCGGGGCAACCTGTCTTCAACCCTGCGTATTCCTCCTTTATTACCCATTATCATTGTCGACCAATTGCCTGTCAGCGTGGCCGTCCCCAGACGAAGGGAAAAGTAGAAAGGCCGTTTCAATATGTAGAAAATAACCTGCTGGCAGGTCGTAAGTTCCGAGATCTTGATGATCTGAAAGCCTTCGCCATATGGTGGCTGCGGGAGAAATCAGATATGCACAACCATGACACCACCGGCAGGCCACCCCTGGAACTGTTCCTGGAACAAGAACAGGATGCCCTGCAACCCTTACCTCTTCATCCGTATGACTGTGCCGAGGTATACTTACGAGTCTGCGACCTTGAGGGCTATATCGAATTTGAGACCAACCGTTACCCTGTTCCCTATGAATATGTAGCCGATATTCTGACCTTGAAGGCGACCGAGCATGAAGTCATGATCTATTCGGCAGAGCTTGCCTTGCTGGTTCGCCACCAACGACTACCGGTCGGATCAGTGACCATGATTGACGGCAATGGGATTCATAGCAGCCGCAAGATACGTTATGGCCTGGAACCGGTACAAGATCAGTTCCTTGCCATGGGGGATCACAGTCGTGATTTTCTGGAAGGGCTGAAGCAACAACACCCTAAGAACTGCGGTTTTCATGCCCGGTATATTCTGCGACAAAAAGAAAAATATCACACTGACGATATTGAGAAGGCCATGGCTCATGCCTGTCGTTACCATGCCTATGACTGCAAGGCTATCGAGCGGATTTTGGGGGCAAAATCATCCCCTCGCACCCTGGAGGCAGTTAGAAATGAAAAGGCGTCCGCAGAATTACGTAATGCGTTGCCAAAGATCAGACAACGGCCCTTGAATGAATATGATTCATTACTGAGAGAAATAAAAAAAGATGACAACCGACCACTTAGAAAGGATCAGGAAGAGTCTGAACATTTTGAAACTGAAAACAATAGCGGAAGTGCTTGATAATGAACTCGCCAGGGCCGCGCAAGAGTCAACACCGGTTACGGAACTGCTGGAACGACTGTTTACTCAGGAAGCCGACGCCTTAACCCAGAGAAGGATCGAACGTCGTATTAAACAGTCAAAACTACCGGAAAGGAAACTGCTTGCTGACTTTGATTTTTCGTTTCAGAAGGGGTTAGACAAGGCACGAATTACTGAGCTTGCAGGCCTTGGTTTTGTGGAACGTAAACAGGGACTCATCCTTGCCGGTAACTCAGGAACCGGCAAAAGCCATATTGCCAAGGCCATCTTACTTATCGGCTGCATGAATACATATAGCTGCCGTTATACAACAGCGGCAGACATGCTCAGAGAGCTTTTGGCAAGTCTTGCCGATGATACGCTTCCCAAAAAGCTTAAGAGATATCTTGCCCCGGATATCCTGTTGATCGATGAAGTCGGCTTTGATCGTCTTGAGCAGCATGATGCGTATAATGCCAACCTATTCCACAAGGTCATTGATGGCAGATACTGTAAAAAGACAACGATACTTACCACAAATATCGACTTTAAGCAGCTTGGTGACTACCTCGGAGACCCTGTCATCACCACCGCTATTGTTGACCGTATGGTGCATCATTCCATTATTATCAGTATCGAGGGACCATCCTGGCGCTTGCATGAATCGCAGGAACTTAATGCGTAGATATCGCCAACTTTGGTCAGATCGTTGGGCACTTTGAATAACGTATGACGTAAATCAATTACGCAGTGTATTTTCCGTGTATTTTTTTGAATTCCGTTACACGTTATTCAGAAAGAATATGTGTTTTAGAGGTGAAAAATGCGAGGTGGAAAACGTGCGGGAGCAGGTCGCAAAAAGAAATCTGATCATTTGAGACGCGAGCCTGTGACTATTAGATTACCGCTATGGATGATTTCACAGCTCAAAAAAAACGGTGAAATTGGCTATTTTATCGAGGAGCTGTTGGCGAAAAAGGACATCTTGACTGTGCCGGATGACTACGATATCAATAGTTAAAAACCCATCTCAGCAATGTGTGAAGACAACCTACCTGCGAAACGAAATATGGAGTGGTGGTAGGCTGATCTAACGAGACAGTTTAACCGCTTAAGAAGACAAGACACATACCAGTAACGACTGGTAACTATCTGTTTGCCCTCCCAAAAAAAAGACGAATGCTATTCGTCCCATGCCGGGCTTCAGGTTGGTGGCCGCGGCCTCCAACCTGAAGCCCGGCAC
>JAUVON010000389.1 GCA_030599175.1 Desulfobulbaceae bacterium
GAAATCGAGTAATAAAATCTTTACTGAATTAAGTGAAGGCTACCTGCAGCGTACACTCCAGCAGATTAAGCTGTTTGGCACCTTTATGCCTCTTACGGAATTCATGAGTTCAGCCGCTATTGCCCTTATCATCTGGCATGGCGGCGGTGAAGTCATTCAGAAACGACTTACTCTTGGGGAATTTGTTGCCTTCCTCTCCTATATGCGGCTCTTCTTCCAGCCACTGCGTGAACTTTCTCAAAAATACTCAATCGTCCAGTCGGCAATGGCTTCAGCAGAGCGTATTTTTCAACTGCTCGATACAGAGAACAGGATTTCCCAACCGGCCAATCCTGTCACGATTCAGAAATTCAAAGGCGAATTGCAGTTTACCAATGTCTTCTTCAGTTATGAAAAAAATACGCCGGTTCTTGACAATATTTCACTCACTCTGCCTGCCGGCCAGACCATGGCACTGGTCGGCACTACCGGATCAGGAAAGACCACACTGGTCAACTTACTGTTGCGCTTCTATGACCCCCAGGAGGGCAATATCACTCTCGATGGCATAAATATAGCTGACCTGGACCTCAAAGAATTACGAACCATTATCGGTGTCATTCATCAGGATGTTTTCATCCTGCAGGATAGTCTCTTTGCCAATATCGTCCTGGACACCGGCTGTTCTCGACAAACTGTCGAGGAAATTTTACAGCAAACTGGAATGACACGTTTTATCAGCAGGCTTCCCGGAGGGCTTGACACCCTAATAGGAGAAGGCGGTCAGGAATTGTCTACCGGAGAGAAACAGCTGCTTGCGTTTGCCAGAGTGCTCTGCAGGGCTCCCGAAATCCTGATTCTGGATGAGGCTACCGCTGCTATAGATACAGAGTCTGAAAATATCCTTGAGGAAGCCATTGCAGACAGTTTCAAAGGACGAACCTCTCTGATCATTGCCCACAGGCTTTCAACAATTAGACGTGCTGATCAAATTATTGTCATGAGTCACGGAAAAATTATTGAACAGGGCAGCCATGACCAGCTGCTAAGGGAAGATGGTCATTATGCAAGACTAGTGGCAATAGATCTGAAAGATGGCCATCCTCTGGAATAGAGAGTGTCTTGCCATCGTCCAGCTGGTAACGTGTACAGTTATGAAAAAACCAAAAACCGAAGTCAGCGACCAGGATCTGAAGAAGGTAATAGCTGATTTCCTTGATATGGGTCATGTCGAGAACATTGTCGCAATGTTTCGTCGTGACCCGCACTACTACGAATGGACAGGAGAGCTCCTGCGTGATGAACGCTTCAGTGTACGCCTTGGCCTCTCGGTTCTTTTTGAGGAACTTGTAGAAATCCAGCCGGACAAGCTCCCTCTGGCGATTCCTTCACTTGTGGAAGTACTTAGCTCTGAAGAATCTCTCTTTCGCGGTGAAGCGGTTTCACTCCTTGGGATAATAGGCACCGATGCAGCACTATCCCATGTGCGAAAGCTCATCAACGATGACAGCCCCCAGGTACGGGAAATTGTCGAACTTGTACTGGAGGAACAATCGTGAAAAAGAGGCGCCACTCCCCGATTCCTTATTTCTTACGAATTCCATGGTGGCTCTGTGTACTACTGGCAATCGTCTCATACTGCATCTTAAAATATTTTGCTCCTCAACTGCAGTTGTCCAATAAGACTTTGCAGAATCTGGCCATGGCCGCACCCGGACTTGCTCCAATAGCCGCCACTCTCTTCCTTCTCCTTGCAGCCATAAGACTCTATGATGTTGACGGGGATGAAGCCGATGACGATTGCAAAGAAAAATAGATGGTGAGGTGAAAAAATTATCAGAACAGAGTATATGGGATGGACATTTGATTTCATGAATGTCCGGGCCAGGAGTCAGGGAGAATGACTTTTGAAAGATTCATTAATTAAGAGTAACCAGAGCATGAAGAACAAAGCCGATCTGACCGCCAAGGTACAGGCTATAATTACAATGGGTGAGAAGGTTCTCGCCACGGAAAGCAAAGGGTTTCAACAGCAGACCTTTGTAAATGAACAGCAATTCCATGATTTCAGGATTTCAGGGCTCTCCCTTCTGAGCCGGGTTTTCGGCGACAACAGTCAATACTATCTACGTTTTAAATCAGAAGTAACCAGCCCCGGAACCAGTCGGACTAAACGGGGGCTTGGCATCCTCTCCGCCGCCACAACAGAGCTGCAAGACAACTGGGTCGAAACCACAAGAGGCGCAATTACTTCAGAGATACTGGCTGACTTTATGGCTATGGCAGAGATCCATATAGAGGCAGGTAATCTACAGAGTGGACTCATACTGATCGGTGCGGTCATTGAAAAGCATCTGCGAAATCTTTGCCTCGCCGGCAACATCAGCACCACCAACCAACAATCAGGATCGGCATCGCCTAAAAAACCGCTCCAGCTCACTGGAGAAGCGTATAAGAAAAAACTCTACGACAGACAACAGCACAGAAGGATCATCAGCTGGCTTGAGATATGCGACAATGCAGCCCTGGACACCATGAGTGATATTTCAGTAGAACAAGTTCAAGATATGCATGCCGACGTTAGCAGGTTTCTGGCGGAAACTCCCTACTAGGAGCCTTTCCAGGATTACCACAAAACCCATGAACCTGTCAGCAGAACATAGATCCCCAGAACCAGATTGCTGGTACCATGGGCCACAATACAGAGCCATAAATC
>JAUVON010000398.1 GCA_030599175.1 Desulfobulbaceae bacterium
CTCTAGTTTCTAAGTCTCTGGGTTTTGTGTCTACACTTCATATCTGGGCCTAAAGTATCTTTTGCACTCCAATATACGGGGTAATTAAAGCAATAACCCCCCACAGGCGGGGCTTTCAGGTGACCCCGGAAGGACTCGAACCTGCAACTACATCCTGCGTGGACTTGTCTAAGTAGGGCTAACGATTAAGAGACATTTGATATTTATCTATACCATATAATAAAACATTGGGGATATCAATAAAAAGCCCCCGCATATGGGGGCTAAAAGTGACCCTGAGCGGATGAAACTCGAACCACTCCCTTCCCTATTTCTAGGGGAAAATACGTCACAGAAGTGTCACATTTTTCAGAATCTAAGTTGGAACCGGATCAATTTTCTGGGTGCAGGTCATGCCGTGTGTCTTTTTTTTCGGGGATTGTTGCAATCACACACATTGTATATAAAAAAAGGAACTTAAATAAATTAATCCTCAAATAACAACTTATATCAAATGAAAATTTTACTAAGAGATTCCCCAATTTCAGCTTGAGAATTTCTTAACATCTCATACACCGGTTCTAATTTTTTATAATCCTCATTGTGTTCTGAAATGGGCTTTGCAATACTTTGAACCTTATGGATTTCATCGATTTTTGAAAAATCCTTCCATAAACCACAGCCGATTGCAGCAATTGCCGCAGCTCCTAGTGATCCAGCCTCTTCTCCAATATTTGTTTTGACAATATTCATGTTAAATACATCTGCGAATATCTGACGCCATAAGCTGCTTTTACTGCCACCGCCTACAATCACCATATCATCGCTCAGGCTGGAGAACCTTTTCAATACCTTCAGCACTGAACCAAGGTTCATGGCAATGCCTTCCATTCCAGCTCTTATAAGATCGGCTCGTGTGTGACCAAGGTCAAGTCCTGAGAATGCGCCTCGGATATTGGCATTGGGCTCCTGGGACGACCCGCCAGCAAGACTTGGATTAAACAAAAGCTTATTTGCTCCTGTGCAGGATTCTTCTGCAAGTTGCGCCATCAAATCATAAACATCCTGATTTGTTTGAGCGGCTTGTTCAACCAAATCCGGGCAGATATTATCGCGCAGCCACCGGAATGAATTACCTGCAGAAAAGATACTGACTGCAGAAGTTAACATTCCGGGAATAACGTGTGTAAAAACAAATGGTCTGCTGACAGCATCCAGAACCGGCTTGTCATCGGAGACAGCAATCCAGGCTGATGAACCCATAGATAAATATGCTCTACCGCTTTCAATGTTTCGTGCCCCAAGTGCCATACATGAGTTGTCAACACCACCACAGGCAACGTTAACCCTTTGTGGCAAACCAAGGCTTTGAGCTGCCTGTTGTGAGAGTTCACCAATTATTTCTGTAGAAGAAACGATTTCAGGAAATAGCGATTCATCAAGACCGCTCGCTGCAAGGAGTTCAGGTGAATATTTCCATTTTATTAGATCGTATACGCCACTTCCGGAAGCATAAGAATAATCGGTTTTTATCTGTCCGGTCAGTCTAAAGTTTATATAGTCTTTGGTACCAATAACTTTGTAAATATCTTTAAAAACATCGGGTTTATTGTCTTGGTACCATAAAATTTTAAACACTGAATACAATTTTGCAGGAAATCCGTTTCCAGTTGTCATGTACCATTTGTTTTCATCGATTTTCTCGAAAAAGTTGTCAGCCTGCACTCCTGCACGGGAATCGGACCAAATTGGTACGGACTCCTGAAGCAGTCTGCCCTTTTTGTCAATTGGCACAACACCGAGACTATGGCCAGAAATAGCCAGACACTCAATTTCATTTTTATCAACACCAGTCTCTTCAATTAACTGTCTCGTGCTGCTTACGATAGAATCCCACCAGTCAGATGGTCTTTGCTCATGCATACCTGATTGAGGATACAATGTTTCATAAGAATAAAAAGTACTCGACAGACACACTCCATCGGAATCATACAACGAAGCCTTATTCCCTCCTGTACCCAGATCATATGCTATGATTTTCTTGGTCATGAATCTATCCCTTTACTGAAAATTTTTACTAATAACTATGATGACACAATGTTGGCTCTTATTCCTTGTTCCTGTTCAAACTTCTACTCCATCCGGAAATCTCTGCTCAAACTCTTTAATCAACTCCGCTCCTCTACTTACTCCAAGTTGATCAGTTCCCGCACGTAAAAAATCAAGAGCATCATCCAGTGTATAAATCCCACCGGAAGCTTTGACCTTCATTCTGTCACTAACTACATTTCTTATAAGTAAGATATCGCCAATGGTTGCACCTTGCGGATTGCTATTGACCATTTGCACATACTGGGTCCGGACACCTGTAGAAGTTTTAACCATGTGTGCTCCGGCAATTTCAACTAATGTGCTTGCCCTCTTTTTTTCCTCATCGGTTAGCACCCAGGTTTCAATAATCACTTTTACAATTCTGCCCTCAGCGTTTTTTACCACTGTCTCAATATCAGCCTGTACCAAATCATCTTTTTTGGATTTTAATGCCCCAATATTCATGACCATATCAATTTGAGTCGCACCAGCCTGGACTGCATACTCGGTTTCCAGCGCTTTTGATTCAGTTGGATGGGAACCAAA
>JAUVON010000057.1 GCA_030599175.1 Desulfobulbaceae bacterium
CCTGGCGAAATCAGCGAGGTGATAAAAACCCGTTTTGGCTACCACATAATCCTGCTCGAGGATGTTAAACCGGCAGTCACCAGAGAACTCCAGGATGTCAGGGAATCAATTGTCAGTACGTTGCAGAGAAAAGAAGCGGAAAACATCGCCTTTCAAGTAGCCAACAGCGCTTATGAAGGAATAATCGGAGCAGGAAGTCTTGATAATTATGCCAAGGATAATCCCCAGGCGGAAATACTCAAAACAGATTTTTTTACTCGAACCAAGCCGCCTGAGACTATCGCAGGAGACCCGGAATTTCTCAACAGATCTTTTGCCTTGAACAAAGGTGAACTCAGCTCCCTGATCAAAGGACAGTCAGGTTACGCCATCTTCTATGCAGAAGACATTATAGAACCGGATTTCCCGCCATTTGAAAGTGTGAAGGATCGTCTCCAGGCAGATTACAGGGAGGCAAAATCACAAGAGATAGCAGAAAAAACTGCAAAAGAACTGCTAGCTGACATTCGCTCGGGAAAAGAACTAAAAACTGTCGCCTCTGAACTGAAACTGGAGATGAAGGAATCGGAATATCTCAGCCAGCAGAGCCAGGATCAAAACAGTTCTTTCCCAGCCGAACTGCTCCCCCAGGCCTTCCTCTTATCATCGCCATCACCCTTTCCTGAAGAACCGGGACAGGTGGCAGATGACTATTATGTATACAGCTTTCGTGACAGCCAGACTCCTGAGCTGGCAGAAGACTCCGGTGAAATTGAGCAATTGCGAACGAACCTGATACAATTCAAACAACAGCAACTGCTCTCCGCCTGGCTGATGCATCAGGAAAAAGAGGCCAAGATAACCCGGCATCAGAGTCTCTAAAAAACTGACATATTCATTCTTCAGATTCTTCTTTTTCTTTTTTTTGACTGGAGCTGAAAATTCTTCTGATCCTCTCATGGGAGAGTTGCAGATCAAAGTCTTCCTTTAGTTTTTCTGAAATATCACTGTAGGATCTGTGATCCTCACGCATGGTGGTAATGGCACGGATTATCCTCTGTTGTTTCGAGTTCTGAACCAGAAAGCATTTTTTATTCACCTCCCAACCAAACGGTACGGGACCACCACGGTATTTCCCTTCCCTTTTTTGAATCTGTTCGGTTGCTTTAATGGTATCATCATGTTCACTACCCTCACAGAGTAGCAGAGCAGCCAACAGCTTCTGTACCAACCCGCTTCCCCCTTCATAAATAAGCAGCTTCCGCTTTTCAGGCAGAGTAATATTGGTTTCGAGGTTCAGGCAAAACAGTGAGACACCGTTTTTCTTCCAAACCGACAGCAAGTTGGAAGCTTCCCTTACCGACCCCAAAATCCATTCCGCTCTCATTACAATAACAGTATCGCCAGACTGAACAGCCCGAAACAATTCCCCTCCTTCTCTTCGTTGTTTAAAAGAACTCCTGAGTGCAACATTCTTTTCTATAATAAATTTGTCCACAGTAAGACCAACAGATTGAGCATATTCCTGCAGACCAGTCTTCTGCTCTCCTGCCGGCATCAGGTGATCTTGCTCCCGAGTAAGAAAAACATAACCAAAAACTGCCATCACTCCCTCCATAACCGTTCATTTTCATGAAAAGGCTACCACTTTGCTCCCGGTTGTCAACAATGATAGCAACCGATTGTCTATTTTTTAGTTCTTTTCCTGGGAAAATACTGCTATAATAACAGGTTGTTGTTTCGCCCCTCTCGAGAGGGGGAACGTACACCTCAATTTTGAAATTTCTGTTTACAACCCCAAAGCAACCATGGAAACCACGCCCTCCCTCATTGCGCAATACGAAAGACTATCACCTTTTGAACAAGCGCTCATGCAGTTTATCTCCATCGTCTACGAACCTGCTCATTCTACCCTTATAGTAAACTGTCTGCGAAAGCTGGAATTGAAAAATCCCCGGGGGAATCGGCCTACCGTTGCCAATCTCAATCACTACCTTTCAAAATTCGAACAGCTTGGACTTCTCACAAAAGAGAGGCAATGTTCTCTCGAGATTGTTGAGACTTTAAGTAAACTGGCTGTCAAAGAAGATACCTTCAAACTCTATGCACAGGCAATACAAAACGAAGCTCCCGTATCCTACTATTACGGCAAGTGGACTACCCGATGCTGGCGTGCCATGCGGGAGATGCGTATCGGCATCTATACACAGCAGTTTGACCTCATGGACGATGCTCAGGAATTTCTTGAGAATCAGTGCAGAGATCTTGTAACCACGCCACCTCCTGCCGTCCAGATAATGACCAGACCTTTTGATTCTGACTGGTTTCGTGGACTGCCATCCTCTTTCCAGTTTTATCTGCTCAGCAATGTCCTGCAATATGGTCAGGAAACACTGTCAAATTATCCGGAGATACTCCTGTTTTTATCAGACAAAGATGAATTTTCCGATATCAGTATCGATGAACAGGTACCGTTTAAAAGACTGCTCTTCAATGAGCTACTCTTTCGCGGAAAATTTGCAGATGCTTTGGAACTTGCCGCAACCCACAAAGATTCTTTCCAGGGAACTGGAGCTCTCGGTACTATCCTCTTCTTAAAAGGTAAGAATGAAGATGCACTCATCTCCTTTGAAGAAGATATCGGATTTCTAAAAAAATACAGTGATAATGAGAACGTTGCTTTTTTTGGACCCACCGGCCTGTTTTATATCCTTGCGAGACTTTCTGAACAGGAGAAGGACTACTATTCAATTGCCAATCAAATTGGAATTGCACTGTCACAGTTCAGGGAAGCAAAGGAAAATGATGCCTATAATTATCTCGCCACAGTGGTCAATTCACAAATCTCTCAGGGAATGCAGGGGGCAGAGATTATACTGCCGGATGTATCGAATCAGAACTCCTTGACCGTTGTTTTTGCAGGTCTTTGTCAATATTGGCTCAACAGCTCAATTCAACCGGACATTGAAGTAGAACTCATTTCCTTTTATGACAGAGCCAGATCCGGAGAATATGACTTTTTCACCCTGGTACTTGGCGATATTCTGGCAACTATTCTCCACGACAACAGTTCTTACCTTACAGTGACCAGTCAGTTGCGTGAAAAAGTCGACATACTCCCTCTACTGTCCATCCTTGAACCGGAGGAACCATGGAAACGCAGTCTCCAGGCACTCATATATGCCACGTCACAGGAAACTGATTCTCCTCAACAATCGATCAGACTGGCCTGGATGGTTGCTTTTGAAGGCATCAAGATCACTATGATTCCGAGGGAACAGAAGCTGGCACTAAAGGGTGGATGGAGTAAAGGCAGGCCGATCTCGCTATCCAGACTCTACCAGACCAACAAACTGACATACCTTACTCCTCAGGATCGGAAGATATGTGCGGCCATTAGAAAGGTTCATAATACTGAAACCCATGGTGTAAGCTACCACTTCAATATGGACAAGGCTCTGGTTGCGATGATAGGTCATCCACTGCTGTTTCTGGCAGAATCGACGACCACTCCTGTGGAATTTGAGGCAGGAGAACCTGAGTTACTGGTAGAAGAACGGGGCGAATTTCTCCATATCCGCTTTGCTCAGCCCATCTCCTCAGACAAAATCAGCTATTACAGGGAAACACCGACCCGGATAAAAATCATTACAATAAATGACAATCATCGCCGCATCGCCCAGATAACTGGAAAAGACGGCATGACTGTACCTCTCTCGGCAAGCGAACAGGTATTGACCGCCATTGGTAATATTTCTTCTTTTATGACTGTCCATTCGGCAATCGCCGATCACACCAGCAATAGACCGGGCAATATCACCTTTGTCGAAGCTGATTCTACTATTTATATTCATCTGATTCCATACGGAACCGGGTTTCGACTGGAGATGTTTGTCAAGCCCTTCGCCGAAGGAGGACATTATCTCAAACCCGGCCAGGGTGTGGAAAACATCATGGCCGAAGTTAAAGGAAAAAGGCTGCAAACCAAAAGAAACCTGGCGCAGGAAGAGGAAGAGGCCCAGGATGTAGAAGAACTTTGCCCTATACTGGATCTGGCCATGGATTTGGAGCAGGAGAATGACAGGGAATGGCATCTGCAGGATCCGGACGACTGCCTGCAGGCATTGACGGAGCTGCAAGCGATCAGAGATAAAGTGATAATCGAATGGCCCGAGGGAGAAAAACTTACCATCACCCATAAAGCATCCCTGGAAAACCTGAACCTGAAGATTCGAACAAACCGTCAAAACTGGTTTGCAATGAGCGGGCACCTCACCCTCGACCAGGGCAGGGTCATTGAGCTTAAAGAACTGCTGACCAAAATCAAGGCGGCGCCGGGACGATTCGTAGAAATAGCGCCCGGTCAATTTATCGCACTCACCCAGGAGTTCAAAAAACGTCTGGAAGATATGAATATCTTTTCAGATGGATACCGTGACAACGACAGTGACGAAATTCTTGTTCATCCCCTTGCCGCAGTGGCCCTTGAAAAACTGGCAAGTCAAACCATAATCGATGCGGATAAAGGGTGGAAAGAACAGACCAGGAAAATCCGGGACGCACAAAATTTCACTCCAGAGCTCCCGTCCACCCTGCAAGCTGAACTCAGGGATTATCAGAGAGAAGGATTTTACTGGCTTGCCAGACTTGCCCACTGGGGAGTTGGCGGCTGCCTTGCGGATGATATGGGGTTGGGGAAAACTGTCCAGTCCCTGGCTATTGTCCTCAAACTTGCTGCTGACGGGCCGTCGCTTGTTATCGCACCAACCTCAGTCTCCACTAACTGGCAATCAGAGGTAACACGGTTCACTCCCACCATCAATATAAAACTCTTTTCAGGAAAAGATCGCCGGAAAACCATCGAAAACCTGGGCAAGTTTGATATGCTGATCACAACCTATACTCTTCTCCAGCAGGAGAGCGAACTGCTCTCCTCAGTAAAATGGCAGACAATCATTCTCGATGAGGCTCAGGCAATTAAAAATGCAGCAACCAAGCGTTCCCAGGCTGCCATGTCCCTACAGGCTGAATTTAAACTTATAACCACCGGGACACCGATTGAAAACCACCTGGGTGAACTCTGGAACCTGTTCCATTTTATCAATCCTGGCCTGTTAGGCACTTTGAACAGCTTCAATGAACGTTTTGCCATCCCCATAGAACGATATCAGGACAGGGATGCAAGGCTAAAGCTGAAAAAGTTGATCCGCCCCTTTATTCTGCGAAGAATAAAATCACAGGTTCTGGAAGAACTGCCCTCCCGCACTGAGGTGACCCTGGATGTGAAGATGAGCCAGGAGGAGACTCATTTTTATGAAGCTCTTCGCCAAAATGCAATTGATAAGCTGGAAAACAGCAAAGACAAAAAAGGCAGGCATATACAGATCCTGACGGAGATCATGAAACTTCGCCAAGCCTGCTGCAACCCTCGGCTGCTGGACGATAATACCAGCATTGAAAGCTCAAAACTGAAGGTGTTTTCCACTCTCGTAGAAGAGCTTATCGGGGGAAGACATAAAGCTCTGGTATTCAGTCAGTTTATCGGCCACCTTCGTATCATCCGGGAGTACCTTGATAAACAGTCTATCTACTATCAGTACCTTGATGGTGGTACCAGCTCTAAAAAACGCAAAGAGCGGGTAGATGCTTTTCAGGCAGGCCAGGGAGATCTCTTTCTTATCAGTTTAAAAGCGGGTGGGCTCGGCCTCAATCTCACGGCCGCAGACTATGTCATCCACATGGATCCGTGGTGGAATCCTGCAGTAGAGGATCAGGCCTCAGACCGTGCACACCGCATAGGCCAGACACGTCCCGTCACCATCTACCGACTGGTCTGTAAGAATTCTATTGAAGAAAAAATTGTAACCCTCCATCAGGAAAAACGCGATCTGGCCGGCAGCCTGCTTGAAGGCAGCGACATCAGTGCAAAGATGAAAACTGATGATCTCCTAAATCTGATCAAGGAGAATTAGGATGACAGGGAATTACTCCCTCAGACGGGCCAATATCAATCCGAAAAAAATAGATTCTCCCATTTCGTAGTGCCAGCCAAGGTGAATCCCACAGACGCGACACAGGGCAAAACACCAAACATGGCCACTAAACCAGGTAAACTCAGAAGTAACCTCTCCAGCCGGTTGACAACCTGAAGCATTGCGGAAACAGCCAAGTTCAAAGACGATACCATCCGGATTAAAAAAGGTATGAGTGTGGGAGCCATTAACACTTATCATCTGACCTCTGCGAGTGACCTGGCTCAAACATGATTTGCAGAAAAGGGCTTCATCTTCTCCAGTTTTCTTCTCCCTCTTTCGCCGCACTAAGGGAGTGGTGTTATCACCTTGTCTTCCGCCATCGCGAAAAGCATACATAATGATTTCTCAGTTTTGGTCGCTATAATATTGCACAATAGACCAGACCATTTCTGAAATTGTATACTCCTCCGGTTGGACACTGACCTGTAAACCATTGTCCGTTACCGTTTTGGCAGTAATAGGACCAATGGCCGCAATATCAACTCCCTCCATAAGGATCTCCAACTCTTCCTGATCCTTAGCTTCAATCATACGGAGAAAGTTTCTCACTGTGGACGAACTGGTAAAGGTAACCATATCAACCCTGCTCTCCTCCAAATCTATCCGCAGGCTCTCTTTGGGCTCATCCTCGGGACAATTCTGATACACAGGGACAACTGTCACCTGAGCACCGGCACCTCTTAACGTTTCCGGAAGTATTTCACGACCCTTCAGCGCTCTCGGAATAAGAATATTTCTTCCTTCAACTCCTTGATCAAGGAGGCTTTCCGCTAATCCCTCGCCCGTAAAGGTATTTGGAATAAGATCCGCATTTATGCCGTATTTCAAAAGGAGATCTGCTGTACTCTTCCCCACTGCTGCAACATCAGGCCCTTTAAGATCTCTGGCGTCCATACCCTTGGTATAGAGATATTCAAAAAAATACTTCACACCGTTGAGAGAGGTAAACAGAATCCAGTGGTACTCATCCAGCCGCTCAATCTCACCGTCAAGTATTTCATAGGAGTCCACCGGTTTAATATTGATGGTGGAATACTCAAGACAATCAGCGCCAAACTCCTCGAGACCTGCAACAAGTTCACTTGCCTGCTCCCTGGTTCTGGTAACAATGATTTTCTTGCCAAAAAGGGGCCGCTTTTCGAACCAGTCAATAGTATCCCTGAGAGTTACCACCTCACCTACAATAATAAGAGAAGGTGGCCTAATGTCATTATCTCTGACTATCTCGGTAATAGTCTCAAGTGTACCTGTCACCGTCCGCTGTTCAGGTGTCGAAGCCCAGCGCACCACAGCAACCGGGGTTTTCGGATCACGACCGTGTTTAATAAGATTCTCGACGATCACCGGAAGATTTTTTATCCCCATATACACCACGAGGGTTCCCACCCCCGTTGCCAGTTTCGCCCAATCGATGTTGGAAGTTTCCTTGGTCGGATCCTCGTGCCCGGTAAGAAAAGCAACCGTGGCTGTATAATCTCTATGGGTTATGGGAATACCTGCATAGGTCGCAGCTGCCGTAGCTGAGGTGACACCGGGTACAACCTCAAAAGAGACCCCGGCCTTGTGCAGTTGCTGAAGTTCTTCACCGCCACGGCCAAAAATAAAAGGATCCCCGCCCTTCAGCCGAACAACCATCTTACCGGCACGGGCATGATCAACCAGCATTTGATTAATTTCGTCCTGGGTGTGGATATGTTTGACTCCACCTTTTTTTCCTACGTATATACGTTCAGCAGAAGCAGGTAGATGCTTCAATAATTTTTTGGAGGCGAGATAATCATATACAGCGACCTCGGCCTTCTCCAAAAGACGTTTCCCACGCACGGTTATAAGGCCTGGGTCTCCGGGACCCGCACCCACCAGATATACCTTTCCAGGTCTGGTCACTTTTGGCTTTTCTTCCATAATTGATACGATATCGACTACCTTTTTTCCTGCAGTTTACAGGCAAAAAAGGGCTCTCCCAGCTTCAGGAATAGCCCTTTTTTTATAAATAAATGGAAATCAGATGATTCCGGACTTCATGGTACAACCATTAAAGCTCGCTCATGATGGCGTCCGTAACTTCCCCGATGGAAACAGAACCATCTACAGATATTACCTTGGGTCCATCTGCTTCTTTAAAATAGTTAACCGCTGCCATGGTTCCAACAGTCTCGTCATAGTAAATACCATGGCGTTTACCAATGGCTACCTCATCCTGGTCATCAGCACGTGTATTCAGGTCGCCACCACACACACGGCAAACCAGTTTACCGTCTTTCTCAACAGGTTTAATCGCATCAAAAGCAATGTGATTGGGATGGTTATTATCGTTCACGCAGAGGCGACGTCCCATGATGCGCTCTTTGGCGATTTCACGATCGAGTACAATCTCTATCACATAATCAAGGGCAAGCCCTTCCTTCTTCAGGGTCTCTGCCAGGGTGACTGCCTGATCTTTTGACCGTGGAAATCCATCAAGAATCCAGCCATCCTTGCAGTCATCCTGCTGAAGACGGGAAATCATCATGGGAATGGTAATATCATCCGGAACCAAATCACCTTTGTCAATGAAAACCTTCGCCTGTTTGCCAAGCTCAGTTCCGCCACCGATATGCTCTCTGAAGATCGCACCGGATTCGATATGAGGGATGTCATATTTTTTCTGGATGATGGCACCCTGAGTGCCTTTACCACTTCCGTTTGGTCCGAAAACCAGGATGTTTTTGCCCATAGTGTTTCTCCTTGAAAACCAGTTTGTTAAACAACTCTGTTTATAAATACGTTATATTGACGGCAAAACAGCAGTAGCTGAACAGAGTTGAGTCTGTTCTGCTGCTGCCAATACTCTCGACCGCCAATATGCTCTTTTCAATTTTGGCAGTAAAACCTTTGATACCTCAAATACATTGCGCGCGTCATTATAGCCGAAAAAATGGTGAGGAGCCATAAAAATTTCTCCCCATAGATTTTGACTTTCAGCTGTAAAGCGGTTACTTTCTGTTGCATTGAATATTTGGCCCAACACTCCCCATAACTTTCGGTCATGCTGATCCCTATCCACCTGAGCACGTGACTCAGCAATGAACTGTAATTTTAAACTTTAGGCATCTAATTCCTCTCATGAAAGAAATACGTATTGGTCTCATCGGTTTCGGTACGGTTGGACAAGGTCTGGCACAAACTCTGCTGGCACAGAAAGAACGACTTATACAAAAAACAGGTATCATATTCACACTTGCTGCTGTTGCAGATATTGCTATTGACATCCTCCCAGATGAGTTCAGCGGGATCACTCTTACTAAAAATGCTGATGACCTCTTCACCGACCCAAGCATTGATATTATAGTTGAGCTTATCGGAGGCATGGAACCGGCGAGATCCTTTCTCCTGAAAGCAATTAACAACGGTAAACATGTAATTACTGCCAACAAAGCTCTTCTTTCTGTACACGGCCGTGAGATTTTCAAGGCAGCGGCCGAACACAACGTCGAGGTCGGCTTTGAGGCAAGTGTCGGCGGCGGAATCCCGGTAATCAAGGCCTTGAAAGAAGGACTGGTGGCCAATAGAATCAACTATATAAAAGGTATCATGAACGGTACCGCCAACTATATCCTGACCCAGATGACGGACCATGGTACTCCGTTTCAGGAGGTACTCAAAGAGGCTCAGGAACTCGGGTTTGCAGAGGCAGACCCCACATACGATGTTGAAGGGATCGATACCGCCCATAAACTGGCCATCCTGATGACCATAGCCTTTGGTCTGCACGTACATCTGGATGATATCACTGTTGAAGGAATCAGCAGTATTGAGCCGGTCGATATCGATTTTGCAAAAAACCTGGGCTACCGCATTAAGCTGCTGGCCATCAGCCGTAACCATGGCGACCATGTTGAGGCGCGTGTTCATCCCACCATGGTTCCTGAAGACCATATGCTGGCAACCGTCAACGGTGCTTTCAACGGTATTCAGTTCAACGGTGACACCGTGGGCGATGTTCTGCTCTACGGTCAGGGAGCTGGCATGATGCCGACAGGAAGTGCCGTTGCAGCAGATGTAATCGATATCGGTCGCAATATCATCACTGATGCCGTCAATCGTGTGCCCGCACTATCGTATTCACCGGATCATATTGGAGAGCCAGCCATCACCCCCATGGATCAACTGATCTGCCCCTATTATTTCAGGATAACAGCTCTAGACAAACCGGGAGTTCTGTCACTGATTACCACCATTTTCGGCAAATATGATATTTCCATCAAATCAATGGTGCAGCAGGAACACGATACAAACGAACCTGTTTATATCGTCTTCATGACTCACAGGGCCACTGAAGGCGGAGTTAAAAAAGCGATCGAGGAAATTGATGCACTTGATGTATGCAGCGGCCCCACTGTGAAAATCAGACTTTTGATCACTGAATAGGCTCAGTATGAAATATCTTATCCTCGTCGGTGACGGTATGGGAGATTACCCGATCGCTGAACTCGACGGAAAAACTGCCCTTGAAGTTGCCAGCACCCCGGCCATGGACGAACTTTGCCGCAAAGGGGAGTTTTTTCTCAACCACACTGTGCCCGATGGTTTTCCGCCGGGAAGCGATGTGGCCAATATGTCTTTGATGGGTTATGACCCGGCCCTGTACTACACAGGGAGGGCTCCCCTTGAAGCCGTATCTATGGGCATCAGTCTCGCTTCAAACGAAATCGCTTTTCGCTGCAACCTGGTAACCCTTGATCGAAATGACACCGGCCGGATAACCATGCAGGACTTCTCCGCCGGCCATATCAGCAGTGAAGAGTCTCGCCAGATAATCGATACCCTTGAAGCAGAATGCTCTACCAGACAGTTCCACTTCAAACCGGGGATAAGTTATCGTCATCTTATGATTTTCAAGGGTACTCATCCTGGCATCACCACAGTGCCTCCCCATGATTATATTGAAAAAGATGTGACCCTCCATTACCAGAATTACCTTGCTCTTCCTGAGTGGCAGCATCTCCTGGAAAAATCAGAAGCCATTTTGGCCGGACACCCGGTAAATCTACAACGAATCAAAGAAGGCAAAAATCCGGCAACTCATTTCTGGTTATGGGGCGAGGGGAAAATGGTCAGCGCCCCAACTTTGAAGGAAAGATTTCAGATCAGCGGTAGTATGATCAGCGCTGTCGATCTGTTAAAAGGGTTAGGTGTCGTGGCTAACCTCTCCGTAATCAATGTGGCCGGTGCTACCGGCGATATTCACACCAACTACGAAGGTAAGGCTCAGGCCGCCATGGACGCCCTTGCAGACCAGGATTTTGTCTTTGTCCACCTTGAA